>JBFYWS010000344.1:0-4068 GCA_041310935.1 Desulfobacteraceae bacterium
TCGCTCATGCGGGTGGAGCCGCACAGGGAGGCCCCGGCCTGGCGCAGCCGCTGCACGATGGTGGCGTCTTCCAATGCCCTGAAATTGGCGAGGGCATTGGAGCCGGCCTCCGTCGGCCAGCCCGCCACCGAGATGTTGGACTGGATCGCGATCCGCAACCCCTGCAGAGAACCGCCGCTGGGGGCGGCGGTCTCTTTGTTGCGATACACGAAGACTGAATCCATCAGTATGTCTCCAGTTACTCCAGTATGGTGGCCGTCTTGAAATAGTTGCCCTTGACCGCCGGAGCGCTCTTCAGCAATTGGCCTGTTTCGGATAGCGGCGACCGCAGCTCTTCAGTTCCTGGGCGGGTGCGGTTGGCCACAGGCGCCACGCCGTAGGCCGGATCCTCCTCCCCCGCCTGCTCGGCAGCGAGCGAAGCCATCTCCTCGGCTTGGTTCAGGGTCTCTTCCATCAGGGCGCGTTCCTCGGGCGCAACGCCGATGCGCGATACCCACGAGACGCGGTCGATCCTGTCTTCCTTCTGGGCGGTTCCGGGCAGGACAGCCTGGCCGCCGAGGTTCAGCAGCCCGAGCTCGGCCAACTGCTCCCGCTTGACCGCGGACGGTGCGCCGGTCAGAGGACAGGCGGCGCTGCGGTTCTTGGGGAACGCGATGACCTCGCGGATGGACGGAGTCTGCAGGATCATCGACACGGTGCGGTCCATGCCCAGCGCCAGCCCGCCGTGCGGCGGCGCGCCGAAATCGAAGGCCCGTAGGAAGAAGCCGAACCTCTCCTTTGTCTCCTCTTCGGTCAGCCCCAGCGCGGCGAATATCCTGCGCTGCACGTCGCGGTTGCTGATGCGGATGCTGCCGCCGCCCAGCTCCTCCCCGTTCATGACGAGGTCGTAGGCCCGTGACCGCAGCGTCAGCAGTTCCTCGATGTTCTTCGGATCGAAGTCGGTGCGGTCCGGCGCGGTGAAGGGATGGTGGCTGGAGGTGACGCCTCCCTCCTCGGTGGGCTCAAACAGTGGGAACTCCGTGACCCAGACCGGACAGAAGGTATTGGCCGGGATCAGGCCGAGGCGGTTCGCCAGATGCAGCCGGAGCTGGCCCAGCGCCGAGGTGACGATGGCGTACGAGGGATCGGCGATCATGATGAGGACGTCCCCGTCGGCAACGTCGAATCTCCGGTGCAGCTCTTCGAGTTCCTGGCTGCTGAAAAACTGGACGATGTTGGATTCCAGTTTGCCGTGCTCGGCGCGCATCCAGGTCATGCCCTTGGCGCCGAACGACGGCGCGACCTCCTTGGCGTATTCGTTCTGCAGCACATTCTTGCTGAGCTTGTCTGACTGGCCCTTGATATTGATGCCCTTGATGCAGCCGCCGCGCTGCAGAATCTGTTTGAAGATCGAGTAGTTGGTTTGGGAGAACACGTCCGTCACATCGACGAAGCGCAGGCCGAACCGCAGGTCGGGACGGTCGGAGCCGGTGGTGTCCATGGCCTCGGTCCAGGTCATGCGGGGGAAAGGCCGGGAAAGCGAAATGCCGCCGACGGCGAACATCCTGACGGTGAGCTCTTCGACCAGCTCATAGATGAACTCCTCGTCAATAAAGGAGGCTTCGATGTCGAGTTGGGTGAATTCCGGCTGCCGGTTGGGACGCAGGTCTTCGTCGCGGAAGCAGCGCGCCAGTTGGAAGTAGCGTTCCATGCCACCGATCATGAGCAATTGCTTGAAGAGCTGGGGCGACTGGGGCAGGGCGTAGAAGTCCTGCGGATGGACGCGGCTGGGCACCAGGTAGTCGCGGGCCCCTTCGGGCGTGCTGGCTGTCAAGCACGGGGTTTCCACTTCGACGAAGCCCCGCGAGTCAAGGAACCCGCGGATGCACTTGAAGATGCGATGCCGCGCCATCAGGTTGTCCCGCATCGACGGACGGCGGAGGTCCAGGTACCGGTACTGGAGCCGCAAGTCTTCGGCCACGTTATCGGCGCCCGCGGACGGCGCGCCGGCGACCATGGCCTTCTCGGAGATGGCGAAGGGCAGCGCATCGGATTCGGAGAGCACGGTCAGCTCGGTGACCATGGCCTCGATGCTGCCGGTTCCGATATTGGGGTTCTCCGTGCCCGGAATCCTCTTCTTGACTTCGCCCCTGACCGCTACGCAGTACTCGGCGCGGAGTGAGGCTGCCTTCTGGCAGAGATCAGTTCCGGCGACCTCGGGGCTGAAGACGATCTGGATGACGCCGCCGCGGTCGCGCAGATGGACGAAGAGCAGGCCGCCGTGGTCCCGAAAGGCATCCACCCAGCCGGCCAGAAGCACCTGGCGGCCGGCGTCGTCCGGCGCTAATTGCCCGCAAAAGACACGGTCAGAGAAGAGCATGAGATAAGTCCCCCTTTGTTGTCTGGCTGGAACAACCATTGAATCCTATGGTAGAAGGGATGATGATGTCAAACGTCGGTGGCGTCTGGTGCAAAGCCCTGCAACGCCGGCTGGTTGGCTCAAATTCGTTCAGAGCAACCGCTGGCAGGTCGGGCAGAAGTAGCAGGTCCCTCCCAGGTAGGACATGTCCTCGATCTTGGCGCCACATTCTGGACATGGCTTCGCCACAGCATTCTTGTCCATCAGGCGCACGTACTTACCGGGATTGCCGTACAGGTCGAACTCATCATTCCTGCCGCCCAGGCGAATCGCTTCGAGCAATGTCCCCACGATGGCCCGGTGGAGCGCCGCTACATGGTTCTTCTGCAGTGCGTGCAAAGGCTGCCTTGGATTGAGCTTGGCTTTGAACATGATGTCCTGGGCTATGGCATTCCCCAACCCGGGAATCATCTGGCCCTGGGTCAGGATGGCCTTTACGGTCTTGAAGCCGCTGCCGATGGATTCCTTCATGAGGCTAGACAGATATGTGCTGGTGAAACCGGGCTCGCTGGGTGTGGTCCGCATCCCTTTGATGTACTGCCTTTCCAGTTCCTTGCCCTTCTCATATAACTCCATAGCGCCCCACATCTGGGTGGTGGCGGAAAGAGCGCTGCCGTCTTCGAAGTGCAGCGACAGGTGGTACTTCTGGGGTAGCATCAACGCCGACTTGTGCAGCAGTATCTTTCCGCCGCACTCCCCGAACACCAGGATGTGTCCCTCTCCCACGGGAACGAAGAGCCACCGCCCTCTGGTGTAGGACTTGCCGATGGCTTTCCCTTTGACCGTGGCCGCGAACTCCTCCGGCGGGAGGTTGTACCAGACGAACTTGTGCGGAGAGTTGCCGAGGGTGCCCTGCGTGATGCGCTTTCGTGTGAGGCTCTCGGTCATCTGCCTGGCGATGGTGACATACTCCGGGATTTCAAACATGTCGTCTCTCCAATACTCCTATTACCGCTCAGGCAACAGACCCGCCGCTTTCAGTCGCTTGGGCAATCGAAGGTGCTGCCAGTCAGACTCGGCGGCGTCGGATCCCGTGGCAGCCTTGACGGCATTAAGGGCGTAGGAGGCCGCGGCACGAGCGTGATCGGCGACGTGGCCGGTGGCCGCAGCATGGCCCGCGGCTCTGGCGGCGGCGCGGGCGGAAGGCTCAGCGGCGGCGCGGGCAGCAGCATGGGCCTCAAGCGCAGCAGCGCGGGCACTGCCCACGTCGATTTCGCCTCGGGCCCAGGCGCGCGCCGCTTCGATCGCCTGGCGTGGACGGCCGTCATCAGGGTGCCTCTGCTCGAAGTGAGGGAGGACGTGCTCGGCGCAGTCTGCGGCCCACAGTGCCATCTCCCTGTGCTGCTGAGGGTCCAGCCGTCCGCTGTGCTCGGTCTCATCGGCGGCAGGCGCGGAGGCCGGCGCGGCGCCTTTCCTCTCCTTTCCTATTCGGAGCAGTGCGATCTTCAATCCGCGCTTCTTCCCGAACACGTCAGCAATCTCAGGCAGGTGACCGACCACCTTGAACCCAAGGCGCTGGTTCACCTTCTCGGTGGGCTCGTTGTGGTCGAAGTACATGCTGATCACGTTCTCGACGCCCAGGCGCGGGCAGGCCTCGATCATCTTGGTCTTGAGCAGCGTTCCCACTCCCTTTCGCTGGTAGTCCGTGGCGACGTAGGTGCTGATCTCGG
>JBFYWS010000371.1:0-6351 GCA_041310935.1 Desulfobacteraceae bacterium
CTCAACTGAGGACGGCTTCATCGGAACCAGGTTATGGCGCACGGTGCCATCCTCGTGCTGCGACGAAATCCCCCCTCGTCCATCATAGCCGATGGCTTAGTAAAAAGCCCACGTTCAAGGCGCGCGAATCCCGTGGAGTGAGGCGTACGTGCAGTACGCCGCAGCGACAGCGGGATGAAGCGCAACGCCGGAATTGGGTTTTTTAAGAAGCCATCGAGCTTCCAAACGAAATTCTTGAGACCCGCCATAGATCTGATATAATTGAAGCGGTTGCGATACTTCGAGAGAGAGGAACTATTTTTCCATGGCCATGCGTTTTCTCACCAAGATGTTCGGCAGCAAGAACGAGCGGGAGCTTCGAAAAATGCAGCCCGCCGTCGATCGGATCAACGCGCTCGAGCCGGCCATGCAGGCGATGAGCGATGCGGAGCTGCGGGCCCTGACCGGCCGGTTCAAAGAACGGGTCGAACGGGGGGAGCCCCTCGACGACCTGCTGCCGGAGGCATTCGCGGCCGTGCGTGAAGCCTCGGTGCGCAGCCTCAAGATGCGGCATTTCGACATGCAGCTGATCGGCGGCATGGTGCTGCACCAGGGCAAGATCGCCGAGATGAAAACCGGTGAGGGCAAGACCCTGGTGGCAACCCTCCCGGCCTACCTGAACGCCCTGAGCGGCCGCGGGATGCACATCGTGACGGTCAACGACTATCTGGCCCGGCGCGACACCGAGTGGATGGGGCACATCTACCGCTTCCTCGGGCTGCAGATGGGCACGATCGTCCACGGGATGTCCGACACCGAGCGCCAGACCGCCTACGGCGCCGACATCACGTACGGCACCAACAACGAGTTCGGCTTCGACTACCTGCGGGACAACATGAAGTTCGACCGGCGGAGCTTGGTGCAGCGCGAGCTCAACTACGCCATTGTGGACGAGGTCGACAGCATCCTGGTCGATGAGGCCCGGACCCCGCTCATCATCTCCGGGCCGGCGGAGAAGTCCACCGACCTTTACTACCAGGTGAACAGCCTGATCCCCCGGCTCACGCGGGATAAGGACTACGTGATCGACGAAAAGGCGCGTGCCGCGACCCTGAGCGAGGAGGGGGTCTCCCGGTGCGAGAAGCTCATGCAGGTGGAAAACCTCTATGACCCCAGCTGCATCGAACTGCTGCACCACATCACCCAGGCCCTCAAAGCCCACGCGCTTTTCAAGCTGGACGTCGATTACATCGTGAAGGACGGCGAGGTCATTATCGTCGACGAGTTCACCGGCCGGCTGATGCCGGGGCGGCGCTACAGCGAGGGGCTGCACCAGGCCCTGGAGGCCAAGGAAGGGGTCAAGATCGAAAACGAGAACCAGACGCTCGCCACCATCACGTTCCAGAACTACTTCCGCATGTACAAGAAGCTGGCCGGCATGACCGGTACGGCCGACACGGAGGCGGCGGAGTTCAAGAAGATCTACAACCTGGACGTCGTGGTGGTCCCCACGAACCAGCCCATGGTGCGCACCGACTTCCCGGATATGATCTACAAGACCAAGCGCGAGAAATTCGAGGCCGTCCTGGACGAGATCGAAGCGCTGCACGCCAAGGGCCAGCCCGTGCTGGTGGGGACCATCTCCATCGACATTTCCGAGCAGCTGAGCAAAAAATTGAAGGTGCGGGGGATCCCGCACACGGTGCTGAACGCCAAGCAGCACGATAAGGAGGCGCAGATCGTGGCCATGGCGGGTCAGAAGGCCGCGGTGACCATCTCCACCAACATGGCCGGCCGCGGTACCGACATCGTGCTGGGCGAGGGGGTGGTCGACCGGGGCGGCCTGCACATCCTCGGCACCGAGCGCCACGAGTCCCGCCGTATCGACAACCAGTTGCGGGGCCGCTCCGGCCGGCAGGGGGACCCGGGCTCGTCCCGCTTCTACCTGGCGCTGGAGGACGATTTGCTGCGCATTTTCGGCGGCGAACGCATTACCGGCATCATGGAGAAGCTCGGCATGCGTGACGGGGAGCCCATCGAGCACAACCTGATCAGCCGCGCCATCGAAAACGCCCAGACCAAGGTGGAGGGTCACAACTTCGACATCCGCAAGCACCTGATCGAATACGACGACGTCATGAACCAGCAGCGCGAGGTCATCTACGGCCAGCGGCGCGAGATCCTGATGGGCAAGGACCTGCGGTCCGTGATCATGGAGATGATCCGGGGTGCGGCGGAGGTTGTCGCCGACACCTTCGCCGACGAGAAGACCCACCCCGAATACTGGGACCTCAAGGCCATCAGCGACGCCGTCTACAAGCAGTTCAACTTCCGCCCGGCCGGGCTCACCCCCGCGGCCGTCCAGGAGATGAACCACGACGCGTTGGCCGACATGATCGCCGCCGAGGCGGTCCGGGTGTACGAGGGCCGCGAGGCCCTGGTCGGGGCCGAGAACTTTCGGCAACTGGAGCGCATCGTGATGCTGCAGACCGTCGACAACCTCTGGAAGGACCACCTGCTCTCCATGGACCACCTGAAGGAGGGCATCGGGCTGCGGGGCTATGCCCAGCAGAACCCGCTCCTGGTGTACAAAAAGGAGGGGTTTGAGATGTTCCAGAACCTGATGGGGCGCATCGAGGAGGAGACCCTGGGGATCCTCTTCCGGGTGCAGATCGGCGAGCCGGAAAAGCTGGAGACCCTCCAGAAACCACGGGAGCAAAAACTCATGTTCTCCGGCGGCGGTGAGCCGCAGCGGCCGGCGCCCGCCAAGCGCACCCTCGACAAAGTCGGGCGCAATTCGCCCTGCCCGTGCGGCAGCGGCAAGAAGCACAAAAAATGCTGCGGACGCTGACGTGACCCGGAATAGCGGCGGCCCTTTACAAGAACTTGCGGCAGTGATTATTATAGACTGAAATCGGGACGGCTTAAGGATCCATCGATCGCTGCTGCCGGAGGTCGCTGGACGCAGCGCGGCCGATAGCCGCTGCGGCCCGCACGGTCCGGATTCTCGCATTGCACAAGGACACCCATGAGCGCGTATGAGCCCCAACACGGTGAAAGCGTCAAATCCGAGAGCGACATCCGGCTCGACGAGCCGCCCCTCTACCGAGTGCTGCTCCTCAACGACGATTACACCACCATGGAGTTCGTGGTGGAGGTGCTCAAGCACGTGTTTCGCAAATCGGAGGAGGAAGCCACCCACATCATGCTCAACGTTCATCACACCGGCGTGGGGGTGTGCGGTCTGTATCCGTTCGAGATCGCCGAAACCAAAGTCGACAGGGTGCACAGCATCGCACGGGAAAAGGGCTTTCCCCTCAAGTGCACCCTGGAAAGAGAATAGGCCATGATCAGCAAAGCGCTTTCTGCAACCCTCGGTTTCGCGGTGAGAGAAGCCAAGAAACGACGGCACGAGTATGTGAGTGTCGAGCACATCCTCTTCGCCATCCTCTACGATCCGGGCGGCATCGAGATCATCGAGAACTGCGGCGGCAGCGTCGAGAATCTGCTCTCCAACATCGAGGGCTTTTTCGATGAAAAAATTGAAAAGATCCCCGAGGGCGGCGAATATGTCCTGCAGCAGACGATCGGTTTCCAGCGCGTGATCCAGCGGGCCGTCAGCCATGCCCGTTCGGCCGACAAGCCGGAGGTGCTGGTCAGCGACATCCTGGCCTCCATCTTTCTCGAAAAGGATTCCCACGCCGAGTATTTCCTCAGCTCCGAGGGGGTGGCCCGCCTGGATGTCCTGAACTACATCGCCCACAAGATCCCCAAGGCGTCCTACGAGGAACGCGAGGACACGCCTGACCAGCCTGCGCGGCCCGGCACGGAAGAGCGGCGACGCAAGGGCGATCCGCTCGAGATGTTCACGACAGATCTTGTCAAGACGGCCCGCCTGGGCAAGCTCGACCCCCTCATCGGGCGCGAGACCGAGATCGAGCGCACCATGCAGGTGCTCTGCCGGCGCCGCAAGAACAACCCCGTTTTCGTCGGCGATCCGGGCGTTGGCAAAACCGCCCTGGCCGAGGGCTTGGCGCAGAAGATCGCACGGGGGGAGGTG
The DNA here is from genome assembly GCA_041310935.1 of Desulfobacteraceae bacterium. Lineage (GTDB taxonomy): Bacteria > Desulfobacterota > Desulfobacteria > Desulfobacterales > SpSt-501 > SpSt-501. Next base: position 4,040 of record JBFYWS010000371.1, read on the forward strand.
CCCGAGCCCTTGAAGGACGTTCACATTTACGCCCTGGACTTAGGGGGGATGCTCGCCGGAACCAAGTTCCGGGGCGATTTCGAGCAGCGCCTGAAGGGGGTGATCGCCGAGCTCAGGCGGCGGCCCAACTCCGTCCTCTTCATCGACGAGATTCACACCATCGTGGGGGCAGGGGCCACCAGCAGCGGTTCCATGGACGCCTCCAACATCCTGAAGCCGGTGCTCACCAGCGGCGAGATCCGCTGCATCGGCTCTTCCACCTACGAGGAATACAAGAACCACTTCGAGAAGGACCGGGCGCTCTCGCGGCGGTTCGAAAAGATCGAGATTCCCGAGCCGCCGGTGGCCGAGAGCATCCTGATCCTGAAGGGGCTGCGCTCGCGCTACGAGGCACACCACGGGATCGAGTACACCGATGCCGCGCTCAAGGCGGCGGTCGAGCTTTCGGCCAAATTTTTGAACGACCGGTACCTGCCGGACAAGGCGATTGACGTCATGGACGAGGCCGGCGCCCGCGTGCGGCTGTCCGGGTCCGCCCAGCGCAAGAAAATCAATCCCGCCGACATGGAGAAGATCGTGGCCAAGATGGCACGCATCCCGACGCAGAGTGTCTCCACCTCCGACCGCAGCAAGCTGGAAGACCTGGAGGCCCGGCTGCGGGAGGTGGTGTTCGGGCAGGACGGTGCCATCGGCTCGCTCGTCACCTCCATCAAGCGCTCGCGTGCGGGGTTGGGGATCCCCGGTAAACCCATCGGCTGCTTCCTGTTCACCGGGCCGACCGGCGTCGGCAAGACCGAGGTGGCCCGGCAGGTGGCGCTCACCCTGGGGGTGGAGTTCATCCGCTTCGACATGAGCGAGTACATGGAGAAACACGCGGTCGCCCGCCTGATCGGAGCCCCCCCCGGCTACATCGGTTTCGACCAGGGCGGATTGATGACCGATGCCATCCGCAAGCACCCCCATTCCGTGCTGCTCCTGGACGAGATCGAAAAGGCCCACCCGGACCTTTTCAACATCCTGCTGCAGGTGATGGACCATGCCACGTTGACCGACAACAGCGGCAAGAAGGCCGATTTCCGCAACGTCATTCTCATGATGACCTCCAACGCCGGCACCCGGGAGATGAGCGCGCAGTCCATCGGTTTCGGCGACACGCACCGCGACACGCCCGGGAAGGGCAAGAAGGCCGTCGAGCAGATGTTCAGCCCCGAGTTCCGCAACCGTCTGGACGATGTCATCGGGTTCAACGCCTTGAGCCCGGCGATCATGGAGCTGGTGGTGGACAAGTTTATGAAGGAGCTGAACAGCCAGCTGTCGGTCAAGAAGGTGCGGCTCGCCTACACGGCCGCGGTGCGCGGCTGGCTGGCGAAAAAAGGGCACGACCCGCGTTACGGTGCGCGGCCGCTCGCGCGCGTCATCCAGACCGAGATCAAGAACGGCCTGTCCGATGCCATCCTGTTCGGCAGCCTCCAGAAAGGCGGCGAGGTGGCGCTCGACCTGGCCGATGATAAGATAACCTTCCGCTTCGATTGAAGCCCATGCCCGTTTTTGCGCTCTCGGAGGAACTCGTCTTTCCTCCGCCCCGGCTCGCCGCCGCCGACGGGTTGCTGGCGGTGGGCGGCGACCTGAGCGGGGAGCGGCTCCTGCTCGCCTACCGCATGGGCATCTTCCCCTGGTATTCCGAGGGGGAACCCATCCTGTGGTGGTCGCCGGACCCGCGGCTGGTGCTCTACCCACGGGAGTTCCGCATCCCGCGCTCGCTGGCGAAGGTGATCCGGCGGGGCGACTTCACGGTCAGCATGGACCAGGCCTTCCAGGAGGTCATCGGCGAATGCGCCCGGGTGCGCCGCGAAAGCGGCGAGGGCACCTGGATCGTGCCCGAGATGCTCGAGGCCTACTGTGGGCTCTACCGGGCCGGCGTTGCCCACTCGGTGGAAGTGTGGCGGGCGGGGCGGCTCGCCGGAGGGCTATACGGGATTGCGCTCGGGAGGAGTTTTTTCGGGGAGTCCATGTTCACGCGCGTCACCAATGCCTCCAAGGTGGCTCTCGCCGCGCTGGTCCGTCACGTGCAGGCCCTCGCCTTCGAGCTGATCGACTGCCAGGTGACGACCGGCCACCTGATGCGCCTTGGGGCGCGCGAGATTGCGCGGGAGCGTTATCTGGAGGAGCTCGCGCACTCCCTGAGGGGTCACTTTCGGCCGGGCCGCTGGGCGTTTGACGAGGATGCTTTTTCCGGTGCGTTTTTCGACACGTCGGACAAGGCCAAAAAAGCCAAGAGATCGAGGGGTCGCGGGCGCGAGTGACGGCAAGGA
>JBFYWS010000373.1:0-6358 GCA_041310935.1 Desulfobacteraceae bacterium
GTGTCAAGCTGATTCCCGCGTTTACTGCCTGTATATATGAGCAATTTGTAACTGCTCAGGCAGATAGATCGAAGGCTGAAGGTTACTGCTCAGGTCTTGAATGGTTTGATTCGTGCCGTGCCAGCTGTTTTATAGCCTTCAACCTTCAGTCTTCAGCCTAAACACCTGATCAGCTGCCTCAACAAACCCAATAAACTCAACGAACTCGACAAACACATACACCCCACATCTTGTAGACTCCGGCCGAAAAACATACCGCAAGTTGTGTTTTTTCTTTACAACCACCCCCTGCCCTGCTATTATTGGCGCACTGATCGGACGACAAACCCCTTTGGCCGGATAAAGCGTCGCTTTATCTTTCGGCACGCGGCGGAGTTCCTGCGCGAACATGCGCAGCCGTCACGGAATCAGATCGGGATGGGCCGGCTCAGCATCATTTTCGGCAGTTACCACGACGGAGGAAATCCAACTCAATGAAGCTCAAAAAACTCGAAATCTCAGGGTTCAAGTCCTTTTTCGAGAAAGCCGTCATCGAGTTTCCCTCGGGCATCACGGCGGTGGTCGGCCCGAACGGCTGCGGCAAGAGCAACGTCATCGATGCCATCCGCTGGGTGATGGGCGAGCAGAGCGTGAAACAACTGCGCGGCAAATCCATGGAGGACGTGATTTTCTCGGGCACCAACGGACGGGCGCCGCTCGGCATGGCGGAGGTCTCGCTGACGCTCGCCAACGACAACGGCAGCGCCCCGGAGGAGCTCAAGGATTTCACCGAGATCAACATGACCCGCCGCCTCTACCGCTCCGGTGAAAGCGCCTACCTGCTCAACAAGCAGCCCTGCCGCCTCAAGGACATCCACAACATCTTCCTCGGCAGCGGTCTCGGCTCGCGCTCCTACGCGTTCATCCAGCAGGGCAACATCGGCATCATCACCGAGGCCGGCCCGGAGGAGCGCCGGTATTTCGTCGAAGAGGCCGCCGGCGTCACCCGCTACAAGCATCACAAGATCGAAGCCTTGCGCAAGATCGACATCACCCACCAGAACCTGCTGCGGGTGGCCGACATCATCGTCGAAATCAAGCGCCAGATGAACAGCCTGAAACGGCAGGCCCGCAAGGCCGAGCTCTTCAGCAAATACCAGACCCGCGCGAAGGGGCTCGATGTCCGCCTGGGGCTGCACCACTTCGATGAGCTCACCCGCCAGATCGACAGCACCGAGCAGATGCTGCAGGCGCTCAAGGACACCGACGTCGGGCACACCACCGAGCTGAAGAAGCTCGATGCGGCCGTCGAGGAGATCAAGCTCGAGCGCTGGCAGAAAAACCAGGCGATCGCCGACCAGAAGACCGAGAAGTTCAACATCCAGCGCACCATCGACCGCATGGAGAAGGACCTCGAGCACCTGCGCGGCGAGATCGAGCGGCTTAACCGTGAAACCGCCGACCTGCAGAACTCTCGCCAGGGGCTGGAGCAGAAAAACCAGGGCATGCTGACCGAGATCGAGCAGGGCGAAGCGGAAAACACCCGGCTGCGGGAGGAGATCGGGCGCAGCCGCGCCGGCCTCGAGCAGGAGCGCTCCGCCCTGGAGCGGATGACCGCGGCCCTCGCCGGCATGAACCAGGAGTTGGAGAGCGCCCGGGCCAGCCTGCTGGATCTCACGTCCCGTGAGGCCCAGTACCGGAACCTCTTCCAGAACGCCGCCAACAACCGCGAAAACCTGCAGCGGCGGCTCAAACGCGCGGATGAGGCGGAGGCCCTTCTGCACCAGAAGATCGCCGAGGCGCAGGAGCGCGAGTCCCGCGCCCAGTCGCGGCTCACGGCGATCAAGAACGCCATCGCCGAGCTGAGCCACGGCATCAACGCCATCCGCGAACGGCTGGATGAAAAGTCCCGGGCCCTCGCCGCCCAGGTCAAACTGGCCCAGAGCATCGAGCTCGAGCGCAGCACCACCCGATCGAAGCATGCCACGCTCAAGAAGATGGAGGACAACTTCGAGTGGTACAAGGACGGCGTCAAGGCCGTGATGAAACGCGCCAAGGAGGGCAGCGACGGCCGCACGCTGGCGGGTATCGTCGGCCTGGTGGCCGACGTGATAGAGCCGGAAGCCTCGGCCGCCACCGCCGTGGAGGCGGCACTGGGCGAGTCCCTCCAGTACGTCATCGTGGACGACCAGCAGGCGGGACTGGCGGCGATCGGCTACCTCCAGCAGCAGAGCGCCGGCCGCAGCGGGTTTATCCCCGTCGCAGCCCTGCACGACACGGCGGCCGGCAGCGCGGAGCGGCCCGATCCATCCAAGCTGCTCCTGCAGCACGTCGCGGTGAAGCCGGGCTTTGAACCCATCGCCCAGGCCCTGCTCGGCAACGTGGTGCTGACCGAAACGCTCGCCGAAGCGCTCGCCCTGTTCAACCAGAACGGCAAGATCCAGACCATCGTCACCCGCAACGGCGACGTGGTCTCGCCCCGGGGGTTTTTGATCGGCGGCAGCAAGGACGCCTCCAGCGGCATCCTGGCAAAAAAGCACGAGCTGCGGGAACTCGAACGCCAGGGCAAGGCGCTCGAACAGAAGCTGGAGAGCGCCCGCCTCGAGCAGCGCTCCATCGAAGCCGAGTTCCGCCACCTCGACGTGGAGCTGCAAAAGCTGATCGAGCAGAAGAACCAGGGCCGCGAAAACGAGATCGAGGCCGAAAAGGCCATCTACAAGGCGGCCGAGGAGCTGAAGGGCCTGCGCCGGCAGCTGGAGCTCACCCAGCTCGAGCAGGAGCAGCTGCTGGGCGAATCGAGCGACCTGGACGACGAGATGAGCAAGACCGAGCGGGCGCTTTCGGGCATCGCCGCCGAGGTCGAGGCGGCTCAAAAGGTCGTGACCGAAGGCTCCAACCAAATCACCGATCTTTCCGCCGGCCTCCAGGAGGTCAACCAGAAAGTCGTCAACCACAAGCTCGAGATGACCGCCCTCAACGCCCGGCTCGAAAACAGCACCACCAGCCTGCGGCGGCTGCGCGAGTTCCAGGCCGACGGCGTGCGGCGCCTGGATCAGCTCGCGCTGGAGATCGGCCAGAAAATCGAAAGGGCCAACGCCTCCCGCGGCCAGGCCCAGGAGTGCGAGCAGTCCCTGGCGGGCATGTACACGCAGATCCGGGAGATCGACCAGACCATCGAGCGCAACGAGGTCGACTACGCGTCCATCGACGCCAAGCTGCAGGAAAGCGACCAGCTCATCTCCGAAATCAAGGACCGGCACGAGAAAACCATGGAACAGTTCCGCGTGCTCGAGCTGGAGCAGACCCAGCGCCGGATGAGACGGGAGCACGTCACCAGCCAGCTCGAGGAGCGCTACCAGACGCCGTTCGCCGAGCTGCGCGCCCAGCTGGTGCCGGTGGCGGAGGCCGTGCCGGCCGAACCCGCGCCGGACCTCGAGGCCATGGAGGCCGAGCTCGCCCGCTACCGCACCAAAATCGCCCGCATCGGCGACGTCCACCTCGGCGCCATCAAGGAATACCAGCAGCTCAAGGAGCGCCACGAGTTCCTCTCGGCCCAGAAAGAGGACCTGGAAAAAGCCATCGAGGACCTGCACAAGGTCATCCACAAGATCAACACGGTCTCCCAGGAGCGCTTCATGGAGACCTTTCATGCCATCAACGAAAGGCTGGCGGAGGTCTTCCCGCGCCTGTTCAACGGCGGCACGGCCGAGCTGGTCCTGACCGATCCCGACAAGCCCCTCGAGACCGGGGTGGAGTACATGATCCACCCGCCGGGCAAGAAACTGACGCGCATGAGCCTTCTGTCCGGCGGCGAAAAAGCGATGGCCGCCATCGCTTTCATCTTCGCGATCTTTCTGATCCGGCCGGCCTCGTTCTGCCTGCTGGACGAGATCGACGCCCCGCTGGACGACGCCAACGTCTATCGCTTCAACGACCTGCTGCAGCACATCGGCGAGAAATCCCAGATCGTCATGATCACCCACAACAAGCGCACCATGGAGTTCGCCGACACCCTGTTCGGCATCACCATGGAACAGAAGGGTGTCTCGAAGGTGGTTTCCGTCAACCTCAAGCGGCCGGAGACCGTCGCGGCGTAAAGGCCCGCGTTGGAGCCGGATGTCCGAAGGAGCGCAAGCGGTGGGTTGGTTTAAACGAAAAGACGATGCCCCGGCCCGGGAGCCGGCAGGCGAGAGCCCGGATGAAACGCCGCCGCGCCGCAGGGTTTTCGCCCGCCTGCGGGAGCGGCTGTCCAAGACACGCCGCAGCCTGTCCGACGGTCTGGCACGGGTGCTCACCGGCAAGAAGATCGATGCGGGGGTTCTCGATCAGATCGAGGAGCTGCTGATCACCTCCGACATCGGGGTCGAGACGGCTACCGCTCTCATCGGGCGCATCTCGGCCGCCGGGGCCGCCACGGCCGAAGAGCTGCAGTCCGTCCTGCGTGAGGAGCTCCTGGTTATCCTGACCCGCAACACCCGGCCGGCCGGCGCGCCCGGGGGGCCGCCCCACGTGATCCTGGTGGTGGGGGTCAACGGCGTCGGCAAGACCACCACCATCGGCAAGCTCGCCGCGCGGTTTGCCGCCGACGGAAAGAAAGTGGTGATCGCGGCGGCGGACACCTTCCGGGCCGCCGCGGTGGAGCAGCTCACGATCTGGGCCGAGCGGGCCGGCGCCGAGATCGTCCGGCACGCAAACGGGGCGGACCCGGCGTCGGTCGCTTTCGACGCCGTCGATACGGCCCTCGCCCGGGGTGCGGATGTGGTGATCGTGGACACCGCCGGCCGGCTTCACACCAAGATCAACCTGATGGAGGAAATCAAGAAGGTCAAACGCTCCATCGCCAAGAAGCTGCCGGGAGCACCGCACGACATCCTGCTGGTCCTGGACGCGACCACCGGCCAGAACGCCATTTCCCAGGTCCGGCTGTTTCACGAAGCGCTGGAACTGAACGGGATAGCGCTGACGAAGCTCGACGGCACGGCCAAGGGCGGGATCGTCATCGCCATCTGCCAGGCCTTCGACATCCCGCTGCGCTACATCGGGATCGGAGAGTCCATCGAGGACCTGCAGGACTTCGACCCGCAGCAGTTCGTCGACGCACTGTTCGCATCGTGACGGCCGCGGTTGCGCCGCACGCCGGCCCGACCGCGAAAACGCAGGCGGGTCAAGGCTTCAGAACCAGCAACCGGCTGTAGAATTGTGTTGACAGCCTTTTGAACTTTCGGTAGGAGTGGATCACAACTTTTCACTGCGGGCTCGCGTGAGCCTGGAACATCACACACAGAGGAGAACACCATGACCAAGGCTGATCTGATCGAGAAAATTGCGAAGGATGCAGGTATTTCCAAGGTGGCCGCAGGCTCCGCGCTCCAGTCCTTCATGGACAACGTGAGCAAGACCCTCAAGAAGCCGGAAGGCAAAGTCACCCTGGTGGGCTTCGGCACCTTCAGCATCTCCAAGCGCAAGGCCCGCAAAGGCCGCAACCCGCAGACCGGCGCCCCCATCAAGATCAAGGCCGCCCGGGTCGTGAAGTTCAAGGCCGGCAAGGGGCTGAAGGAGCTCGTATAGTTCTCGGCCGGATCCCGCAATAAAAAAAGCGAATCCGCTTTTGCGGATTCGCTTTTTTTATTGCGAAGTCGTCATCAATGCACGATGCTGAAGGCCGTGTATTCGCCGTTGAAAGACTCCCACTCAAGACTCACGTGGTCCACCCGCGCTAACGCCGAGCCGTGCTGGCACCAGTCGAGCATGCGGTTCACGCGCTCCTTCTCACCCTCGAACACACCCTCCACGGACCCGTCCCGGCGGTTGCGCACCCAGCCGTGAACCCCGATCCGCTGGGCCGCCCACTGGGTGTCGTAGCGGAAACCAACCCCCTGGACGCGGCCGGTGATGATGACATGCGCCCTGACACTTTCAGCCATGGACCACCTCAATTTCATTACCAGTGGGTTCGCGGAAACCGCCCGGGTCCAAATCGCCCAGCGTCTGGGAGCGGGCTGCTACCTCAAGAAGCCATACACCGTTCACAACATGGCGGTCGCCATCAAGTCCGAGTTGAACCGCAATTGAAAGAATTCGGGCCGGCGCCTCAGACTCCAACCATTCGGGACCCCATTCGTGCAGCAATAACGTAATGGAGCCCATCGAGGTCTTCAACCATTCACATCCACCACATCTTCATATGCCCGCCACCCATGAGCGCATTGATGATCCCAAACGTGATAGTTGCATACCCGTCCTCAATCCACAGCTCCGCCCCTGCTTCTTCACTTTTCGATTGAATGATGGTAATGGGAGAACCGAAGGCTTCATTTCTTCCACATGCGAAGCGCAAACCATCAACGGTGTTCAGTAACGCTATGGTCTCCCAACGGAA
>JBFYWS010000400.1:0-8066 GCA_041310935.1 Desulfobacteraceae bacterium
TTTTCGCTCACGGAAAATTAGAAATCCGAGAACCGCTGGTCGTCATCCAGCGGGATCACCGCTTCGGCAACCGGGTTGGCCGATTTTCTGACTGAGCCGGTCTTGGCCTTGAACTTGTTGATCGTGGAGGAGATCGCCTTGTGCGGCTTGGTGATTTTCTGCGCAGAATGGCCGCTGCGGGAGTCCGCTTTTTTTGCCTTGGAAGAACCGCCAACCATGCTCTGCAGATCATCCACCATGCCCTTCATGGTTTCGGCCTGAGCGCTCATCTCCTCGGCGGCAGAGGCCGACTCCTCGGCGTTGGCCGCATTCTGCTGGGTCACCTTGTCGAGCTCCGTCACCGCAGTGTTTATCTGCCCGATGCCCTGGGCCTGTTCGCTGGAGGCCGCCGAAATCTCGGCCACCAGGTCGCCCGCCTTGGCGGAACTGCTGACCACCTGTTTAAAGGCATCGTTGGTCTTGCTCACCAGCTCGGAGCCGTCTTTGACCTTTTTCACGGTGCCTTCGATGAGGTTGGCCGTGTTCTTGGCTGCATCGGCCGCTCGCATGGCCAGGTTTCGCACCTCGTCGGCCACCACCGCAAAACCGGCTCCGGCCTCACCGGCCCGGGCCGCTTCCACCGCCGCATTGAGGGCCAGCAGGTTGGTCTGGAAGGCGATCTCATCGATGGTCTTGATGATCTTGGAGGTCTCTTCACTCGCCTTGGTGATCTCGGCCATGGACTCGGTCAGTTTCCCCATAGACTCGTTGGCCGTACCCACCACCTGCTTGGCCTCGCCCATCAGGCCGTTGGCCTGCTGGGCGTTGTCCGCATTCTGCTTGGTCATGGAGGACATCTCCTCCAGCGACGAGGAGGTCTCCTCGATCGAGGCGGCCTGCTCGCTCGAACCTTCGGCGAGCGACTGGGCAGCCGATGACACCTGGCCCGAGGCCGACGCTACCTCCTCGGCACCCTCGGTGAGGCCCGCAATGATCCGGCTCAGGTTGCGATTGATGCTCCGGGTGATAAGAATCCCGAGGGCCAGCGCCGCCGCAACGCCGATGATCATGGAAACCGACATCAGAATCTCCAAAAACGATGCCTGTGCGTGCCCTTCCTTGACATCTGCGGCCGCCATGTCGCGGTTGATCTGCACGATCTTATCTAAAAGCGCAATGGCCGTGTGCGATCGCTGGTAGGCCGGACCGAGGATCTGGTCGCGCAAGCCCGAATTAAGGCTATGCGCAGACCTGGCAGACTGATCAATCGACGCTGCCAGATCCGTCATGCCCTTCATGGCAGCGCGATCAACCCCTGCGACGAGGGCATCAACTTTTTTACCTGACTCCGTATCCGAAGGAACAAACTGTTTAAGTGCTGTCCGGTACTTCTCGGATAGTTCTTTGTGGGAGGCTATGAGCTCTTCAGCTACGCCCACCTGCAATCCCAGTTGCTTTATGAGATCAAGAGCCTCTGCAAGGTAAGTCTGGGTCTCTTTTTCACTCTTTTCAAATCCGGCAAGGTATGAGTCAAATCTTTTCTGATCGTTACCCCGAATCAAGATGTTTTTCCACTCTTGAATCTGGGTCTTGAACGCAATGGATGCTTGCATGGCTTTTGTCTCTGCGCTTCTAAGCGCATCCAGATAACTCATATCCTTTGCTCGGGCTTTCTGGTCATAGCCCGCAGTCAGAGCATCCCATTGCTTGGCCGATTCCACTGCCTTGGTGTTTTCCGCCCGCCAGGCGCCCCAGGCCACCACTAACTGCTTCCAGAGCTCGGCCTCTTCATTGGCTTGGGGAAGCGTTTCGTAAACTTTCCAGGCAGCCTCATAGGACTTTCGGGCCTCGGCCAGGTCGGTGTACTGCCGCTGGCGTATCTCAAGCGAAAGCCCCGGGATGGCCAGGGTCGCCATGATGCCCCCTATGTTCTCGGCGTTTTCTTTGATAATCAACAAGCTGCCCACCGCAGGAAGACGGTGGGTTCCAAGATCCTCGATGACTTCTTCATTCTTCACTGCACCGTAATAGCCGAAGATGCCCATGATCAGGACGATGGCGGCCACCCCAATGAACGACATAATAAGCTTTTTTCCAATGGTTCACTGTGCTCTCATGTTTTTTTGCCTTTTCTTTTCGTTGTCGGCCGCATGCGCGACGGCATCGCTCATGATTTTTTCTGCATGTCCCATGGTGCTTCCTTTCTGAAAAAGGTAGATGAATTTGTCACACACATATTTTTATTTATATCGGCCGGTGTCGTGGAACCTTTAGGAAAAATGTGGTTGCGGGTTCAGTCTGGCGCTCCGGCCACAGGCAAATCGGAGCTGGCTGAAAAGGCCGTTGGGGTGGCGCTGCCGCCTGCGATACGGTAGCTATGAGCGGTATCCGAAAGCCATAGAGGTGCGCCAAGACCAACCCAATAGCCCATGCGGGAGGATGGCGAGAACGATGACGCCTCTCCTCGTTGATTGTCTGGACGCTGAACCCTGAGACCTGAGTAGAAGCTATCTCAAAAATGCATCTGACAGCCGATGGTCCGCCGCAGGCGGATTGCACGCCTCTGAAAAATGCTCACAACCTGTCGCGGTTGCTGCGCCTTTTCATCGGCGTGCGCCTGGCCCTCGGCGGTGATCTGCTATTTTTGAGATGACTTCTAGTTACACGGATGGCTGGTTTTGTGATACGTAGAAGCGGCTTTTTACGAGCCAATCAAACCTGATGGGCTCGTAAAAAGTCGCTTTTCAGAAGGCTTTGCAAAAAGTTCAAAATTCAGCGCGCGAATCTTGTGTCATGAGGCGTACTGATTGTACGCCGCAGTGACAACGCGATGAAGCGCAACGCCGAAGTCGGACTTTTTGCGACGTCGTCAAACCTGGGATCACGATAATCGGAGGCAAGGCCTATGGCTCGAGGTGATCAGTTATCGCGGCAGTGGAAAATCATTCAGGCGCTGATTGCGTCCCGGCGGGGCCGATCCGTGCCCGAGCTGGCCGAAATGGTGGACTGCCACGTGCGCACGGTCTACCGGGACCTCGAAGCGCTGCAGGTGGCCGGCTTCCCGGTGATGACCGAGCGCGACGGCCACCGCATGATCTGGTCCCTCCTCGACCCGGCCCGGCACACCCTGCCCATCCCCTTGAGCCTGCCGGAACTGACGGCGCTTTATTTCGGCCGGAGCCTGGCCGGGGTTTTGAAAGGCACCGTTTTCTACGATGCGCTGGAGTCGCTCTTCGCCAAGATCAAGTCGCTGCTGCCCGCCGATATGCTCGAACTCCTCGATCGCGCCCAGGAGAGCCTGGCGGTGGCCGTTGCCCCGGCCAAGGCGCACGCGCCATACCGCGCGATGATCGAGGTCGTCAGCCAGGCCATCCTGCAGCGGCGCCGGCTGGAGATGGTGTACCGTGCCATGCACGGCCGGGCGGAGACGCGGCGGCGGGTGGCCCCCTACCGGCTCCTTTTTTTTGAAGGATCCTTTTATATCCTGGGCCACTGCGGGTTGAGGCAGGACATCCGTGTGTTCGCCCTGGACCGCATCCGTAAGCTCGATCTGACCGACGAGACCTTTGCGGCCCCGGAGGGGTTGAACATCGATGAGTTTCTCAAATCAAGCTTCGGGGTGTTTCACGGGCCGCCCGCCAGCATAAAAATCCGGTTCGGGAAGGAGATCGCCGGCTACATCACGGAAAAGAGCTGGCACCCGAGCCAGAAAGTGAGCACCCGCGCGGACGGATCGGTGATCTTCGAGGCGGAGGTGGCCGGAACCGAGGAGATCAAGCACTGGGTGCTGAAGTGGGGCGCCAAAGCCGAAGTCCTGGCGCCGGCCTCCCTGCGGCAGGAGATCCGCCGGGAGGCGGAAGAGATGATGAAAACCTATGGCAGGGGCAAGTAAAGAAAGTGCCTATAGTGCCTATAGTGCCTAAAATGCCTAAAGTTAAAAGCAACAGAAACTGCTTGCCTCAAGCGCAGCGCTCCTAAAACCCCTCCGGCGCGTTCCGCTTCAGGCCAACTCCGAGGCCGCCTCGCGCATGAGGCGGCCGATCGGCATCCGCTGCGGGCAGCGCTGCTCTGCTGCGGTGTAATCGACCTGGGCCATGACGGCGCGGGTTTGCGCCGGGAGGGACTGAAAGCGGCTGCGGGCGAAGTCGCGGTTGCCGTAGTTCCGACAGTACATCAGATAGCGCATCACCCGGCCGACGGGGACCGGTTCCGTGATGGCGGATTCGCAAATTCGGGTGCAGCCGGCGCAGTAGCCTGCGGAGCTGGCCTGCGCATAGCGGCTCAGCGTCTCCCGCTCGAGGGAGGACAACCTGGTTTTGTTCACGGCCGCGGCCGTGTTCTGCGACAGCAGAGCCATGCTGGGCATCTGGGAGCAGATGCTGGCGATCTGCGGGTTCTCCCAGACCGCCTTGAGCCTGGCCTGGCCCTCGGTGAACCCGCTCTGGACGAAGCGCCCAGCCAGTTTGAGCTCCTCGGGGTTACTCGTCAACACCTGGCCACCGCCCTGGGTCTTCATGGCCGTCAGGCCGATACCGGCTCTGGCGCAGGCATCGACCGCCCGGCGCATCTTGTCGGTGTGCATCAGGCGATAGTTGTAGGTCATCATGATGCCGTCGATCCATCCCAAAGGGGCCGCTCCGAGCAGGCACTCCTCCATGTTGCTGTGCGTGCTGAAGCCGAAGAAGCGGATCTTGCCCTCGGCCTTGGCCTTCTCGCCCCAGCGCTGCATCTCCTTGTCCATGGTTGAGATGCTGCGGATGGCGTGGACGAAGAACAGGTCGATCTGGTCGGTGCGCATGCGCTCCAGCGACAGGTTGAGGTGCTCGGTCATGCCCTTGATCGTCCAGGCGGTCGACTTGGTGACGAGAAAAATGCTTTTGCGGTCCTCCGGATATTTCGCAAAATACTTCCCGATGCCGAGCTCGCTGTTGCCGCCCTCGTAGGAGTTGGCGGTGTCCCAGTAGGTGACGCCCCACTTCACCGTCTGACGCAGCATGAGCTGGTTGTTGGGGATGTCGAACATGCCGCCCATGGACAGGATGGCGACATTTGCCCCGGTCTTCCCGAACGGCCGGGTCGGCACCAGGGGCGTCTCCTGGGCCGACAGGAAACCGGCGGCCGCCGACGAGGCCAGCAAACCGAGACCGGCGGCCCCGGTGGTCTTCAGAAATTGCCTGCGTGAACATCCGTTGCTGATGAAACGCATGTCATCACCTCTGAGTTCGTTGGGTCTGTTGAGTTGATATCATGTACATGATTCAGGGAAAGAAAGCATTAGACAGGATTAACAGGATTCACACGTTTTTCGGCAGCGCTTTTCGGAAAAAAAGAGATCCAGCAAAATCCTGTAAATCCTGTCGGAAAATTTTTCTCTGTGGTTTCCAGCTTCAAGCTTCGAGTTTTCAGCTCCTTCAATCTCAGAGCACCATCCTATGGTGCTCTGTGCGTGACTCATTTTCGGCCGTGACGCGGATGGCCCGCAGGCCGAGCACCGGGCATTCGTGCTCGCAGACGCCGCAGCCGATGCATTGCTTCGGGTCCACGTAGGGCTGCTGCAGGAGGACCAGAACCGCAACCGGACTGCCGGGCGGGAGGGTCTCGGGTCCGGCCAAGGGCCGTTCAAGATCAAGTGTTCCGGCCGTGTTGGCGGTGATCCGCAGCCGGAGGCCGCCGGGCAGGAGCGCATAGTAATCCCCGGTGCTGATGCGGCCCGGCTCGAGCGTGTCGGCGGCGAGTGCCAGGCGGCCGCGGTCGGTGCTTTTCACGGTCAGAGGGGCGCTCGTCCGCACGGCATTGAAGACCTCGCGCGTGAAGATGGCCTTGGGGCTGACCGGGCAGTTCTCCTGGCACACGATGCAGGGCCGGTCCATGGCCCAGGGCAGGCAGCGGCCCCGGTCTACAAAAGCCGTGCCGATGCGGATGGGGCCGCGGCCCGAAAACTCGTTGCGGCCGCGGCGTTCGTCCAGGCCGATGGGCCGGATGGCCGCCGTCGGGCAGAGGTGGCCGCAGGCGATGCAGGTGTGCTGGCAGCCGCTGGTGCCGGCACGGAAGCTCAGCTTCGGGGTCCACAGGCCCTCGAGACCGGCCTCGAACCCCGCGGGGTGGATCACGTTCGTCGGGCAGACCCGCATGCACTGGCCGCATTTGATGCAACGCGCCAGGAAGGCCTCTTCGGGCAGCGCCCCAGGGGGCCGGATCAGGCCCGGGTTCCAGTTCGGGCCGGTGACTCCGCCGAGCCTCATGACGGGGGCTGCCATCACACCTGAAACGGCCGAGACGATGAACCCCCGCCGGGAAAGGTCCGGCAGGAGGTGCTCGCCGGCGGCCGAGGGGCGGGTGCGGTAGGTGACGGCGTCGTGACGGCACTCGTCCAGGCAGTTCAGGCACATCACGCACTCGCTGATCCGGATCCGCCCGGTCGGCTCGCAGGCGCCCTCGCAGTGGCGCTCACACAGCCGGCAGTCGGTGCACCCCTCCTCCGTGCGGCCGATGCGCCAAATGGCAAAGCGGCTCAAGAGGCCGAGGAGCGCGCCGAGCGGGCAGACAAAGCGGCAGTAGAAACGCGGGATGCGGAGGTTGAGAAAGAGGGCGGCCAGAAACACAGCGCCGATCAACCACGCCCCTTCGTACCAGCGGGGCAGCGGCGACAGGCCCAGGCCGGCGCGGTCGGAAAGCGGCAGAAGGATCAGGTTGACCGAGCGATGGGCGAGCGGCAGCGGGTCGAGAAGCCCGGTCAGCAGTGACGCCGACGACAGCCAGTCGCCCGGCAGCAGGATGGCGGCGGTCAGGAAAAAAACCAGGATGTAATATTTGATCGCCTGGGCGGGCCGGAAGCGGTTCTCCTCCAGCTGGGCGGCCAGTTTTTTCCGCCGTCGGCCCAGCCATCCCAGGAACTGGTGCATCGCCCCGAACGGGCAGATCCAGCCGCAGAACACCCGCCCCAGAACGAGGGTGAGGGCGACGGTCACAAGTCCCCACAGCAGGCCGGCGTAGAGCGTGCGCGTGGAGAGCAGGGTTGCGATCCCCACCAGCGGGTCCAGCTCGAGCAGCCAGTTGACGGGCCAGCCCCTGAGCTGCCAGGGCAGGTCCCCCAGGGTGGAGACCACGCAGAACCAGAAAAAGAGCACGACGAAAAACACCTGGCTGATGCGCCGCGCCGTCACGATGCTCATGCGGACACCTCGACCGGCGTGAGCGAGCGGTAGTCGGCACTTCCCGCGCCCCGCGCCTCGGCCTTGGCGATGAACGGCAGATCGGCCGCGGTCTTGCCGAGCAAGGTGGCGCCGAAGGCGTCGACCGCCACCTGGTCGGTGCCGACGATCAGCGTGCGGGTCTCCTTGAGGTCGGCCAGCGACCCGCCCGTGGGGCCGTTGGTGATCATCGTGCTCGTGCCGTCCAGCACCACGAGCGTCGGTTGCACCATGCCGGCCAGCTCGGCAATGATCGTCTGGATATCCTGGTGGAAGATGTTGCGCCGCCCCCCCAGCAGCCCGTACCAGTTCTTCATCACCATCGACGCGCCGCTGCGGTGATGATCCTTGACGGGAGCGATGCCGATCAGCTTGGTGACGCCGGCCAGCGGCACCACGAGCACCGGCCAGTTGCGGATCAGCTGCGCGCCCTTCACGGTCATGGGTTTAAAGAACCGCTCCTCGGGCAGGATCACGTCAGCCCCCGCGCTGCGGGCGGCTTGTCCGATGCCTGTCAGCGCAAAGGCGCTGGCCGGGTCGTTGATGGGGTTGTCGGTCACCGCAACCGACGCGGCGCCGGCCTTGAGACACAGGCGAGCGAGCTCGGCCACCAGGTCGGGATGGGTCGTGGCCGACAGCATGGGCGGTGAGGCAAAGGCGGCGTTGACTTTCAGCAGGACGCGATCGCCCTTTTGGATAAAGGTCTCGATGCCGCCCAACGCCTGCAGGGCGAGTTTCAGGGTGCGGGCCCGGTCCGACCCGCAGCAGTGGTGTCCCTGGTGCGAGAGAAAAATGGACACGGTCCGCCGGATTGCCTGCGACTTCTGCGGCACCGAGTTGTGTTTCGACTGCATCCGCATCAGCCCGCGGGGTGAGCTTTACTGCGAATCCTGCCAG
>JBFYWS010000412.1:0-3503 GCA_041310935.1 Desulfobacteraceae bacterium
ATTCTCCACCTGGACCGCCGCAGCGCTCCGGCGGCCGTCCGCGCTCAGAGTGGCGCAGGTCATGTTGGCGAAGGTGGTTGCCCAAGGAGCGTCGTTCACGGCCATGCCGTAGCGCATGTCCTGCTGGAACTTGACGGCGATGGACGTCCCGTCCGCGCTGAAACGGGGCTCCCAGACGTAGCCGAAGCGATTTTCCCAGGGGACGCCGTCGACGGCCAGCGTCCACTCCCCGGATTCGGAGACGATGGCCGTCAGGCGGCCGTCCGGTGCGAAGCGCAGATGCCAGGTTTTTTCGAAAGAGGTTTCCCAGGTCGCACCGTTGATGCAGACCTTGAATTCACCCTCACCGCTGTTCACAATGGCGGCGACAGACTCCCCATCGGGGCTCACCTGAGGTTCTTCGACCCACTTGAATTGACTCTGCCAGGACGCGAAGGGTATCTCTTTGCGGGGGGAGTCCCAATCCCATGCCTCCGGGTGCTTCATGCAGCCTCCTTGCGGAAGGTCGAACGTATCCTCTTCCAGCAGCAGTTGCGTTCGGGACGGACGGTGGTGAACTTCGGGCTCCAGCAGGCGTTCGAAGGGCGCCTGCCTGCATGTGGATGCAAACCGGACTATCCTATATAAAATCGTGTCCGGGAATGCAAGCGGCCTCGTTCACTTTTTCCGATCTTGAACTTTTTGGGAAACTGCCGCATAAGTAGCGTGTCCATCCATTTGAACATTTGAATTTGTTTCGAGTTGCGTGCTTCGGATTTCGAAGTGGGCTCCGGCGTGTCCGGGTTGGGAGATTCCGCATGAACATCGCAATCGTTGGCTCCGGTGACCGGTGCGTCCAGATGCTTGATTTTTTAAACTCGAACCGATCCGGCGGAATCGGAATCCGCATCCAGGGGGTTGCCGATGCTCAGGGGGACCCCGCGTGTCGGCTGGCGGCCGAACAATCCGGGATCCCGGTGTGCTCCGACTACAGCGCCTTCCTCGCACGCGATGACATCGATCTCATCATAGACGTTTCCGCTGATCCCAAAACGTTTCAAGACATCCTGACCCACAAAAAGAAGACGACCCGCATCATGAATTACCAGACCGCTCGTTTGTTCCTGGACATGTGTCGCATTCACGAACAGCAGCCGAGCGCTCCGGACTCCATCCTGCGGGCCAGCTCCATTTACAAAACCGTTATGAACGATTTCATTCACGAGGACGTACTGGTCATCGCCCCCAACTACCAGATCCTGGACGCCAATGACGCCCTGCTGAAGCGGCTGGGCCGCACGCGTGAGGAAGTCGTCGGCCACAGCTGTTTCGAGGTGACCCACCATTACACCAGCCCTTGCGCGGTCGAAAATTGCCAATGCCCCTTGAAGGAGACCATGGCCACCCAAAAGCCTTTCACCACGACCCATGTGCACTTGGACAAGGAAGCGCGCGAGCACCACGTCGCCATTTCCTGCTACCCGCTCATGGGCCCTGAAGGGTTGGTCGGCGCGATCGAAATATCCAAGGACATCACCCGGGACATCATGATGCAACGGTCCCTCATGCAGCAGGAGAAACTCGCCGCCATCGGCCGGCTCTCGGCCGGCGTGGCACACGAGATCAACAACCCGCTGACCACCGTGCTGACCACCGTCATGCTGCTGCAGGAAGATCTCACCCCGGAGGACCCCCTTTTCCAGGAGCTCGACATCATCGCCCGGGAGACGCTGCGCTGCCGCAAGATCGTCGCGAGCCTGCTGGATTTTGCACACCAGGGCCACCTTAAAAAGGGACCTCTCGACGTCAACCCGATTGTGGCGGAAAGCGTCGCGCTGGCCAGAAAACAGGCCGGTTTTAAAAGCATCACCATCACGCCTTTGCTGGCCGACGGGCTGCCCGCCGCGCTGGCCGACCGAAACCAGCTTCAGCAGGCGTTTATCAATCTGCTCGTCAACGCCATCGAAGCCACCGCCCCCGGCGGTGCCATCGAGGTGTCCACTCGTTGCGACCCCGGGCACAAAGAGATCCGCGTCGTCATCTCCGACTCCGGATGTGGGATGCCCAAAGATGTCCAGGAGAAAATATTCGACCCCTTTTTCACCACCAAAGAGAGCGGCACCGGTTTGGGCCTGGCCATCACCCACGGCATCATCGAACAGCACGGCGGCCGCATCGATGTGGACAGCACGCCCGGTCAGGGGACGACCTTCATGATCATCCTTCCCGCGATAGGCCACACGCCATGAGCCGGACCGAAACGCCGCGGGTGCTCGTCGTCGACGACGAACCGCCCATCTGCCGCAGCGTCGAAAAGATCCTCGCCAAGGTGGATGTTCTCACCCGCTCCGCCCTGAACGGCTATGCGGCGTTGACCCTCATGGAAACCGAGTCCTTCGACGTGGTCATCACCGATCTTAAAATGAGCAGCATGGGGGGGCTGGAAGTCCTGCGCCGACTCAAGGAGGCAAATCCCGACGCGGTGGTGGTCGTGATGACCGGCTATGCCAGCGTCGCCTCGGCCGTGGAGGTCATGAAATCAGGGGCTTTCGACTACCTTCCCAAGCCCTTCACGCCGGAAGAGCTGCGGGCCGTCGTTCGCCAGGCTCTCCAGGAAAGCGCGCGGCGAAAGCAGCACCGTGCGCTCCAGGATACGCCGGCCGGCCGCAAACCCCTGACGCATCAATTGATCGGCGAGAGCCCGAAGATCAAGACCGTTATTTCCATGGTGAACAAGGTGGCCGGGACGGATTCCACGGTCCTGATCTGCGGCGAAAGCGGGACCGGAAAGGAGTTGATCGCCCGGGCCGTGCACGTCAACAGCCCGCGCCGCGATCGGGTTTTTTTCGCCGTGGACTGCGGCACGCTGTCCGGAAGCCTGCTTGAAAGCGAGCTCTTCGGCTTCCAAAAAGGCGCTTTCACGGGAGCCGACCGCGACAAGGAGGGCATCTTCAGCCTGGCTGCCGGCGGAACCGTGTTCCTGGACGAAATCAGCAATTCCGGTCCGGAGGTGCAAGGCAAACTGCTGCGCTTCCTGGAGCAGCGGGAATTCCTTCCGCTGGGCGCCGGCGCCGTCCGGAAGGTCGACGTCCGCCTGATCTTCGCCACCAACCAGAACCTGGAAGAGATGGTGGCCGCCGGAACGTTCCGGCAGGACTTCTATTACCGCATACAGGTGTACCCGATCCTCCTTCCGCCGCTGCGCGAGCGGAGGGAGGACATTTTGCCGATTGCCTACCACTTTCTGAAGCTTTACAACCAAACCCTTAAAAAAAAGATTGCGAGCTTCGACGATGATGCCGCCCGCCACCTGGCCGCGCACGACTGGCCCGGGAATGTCCGGCAGTTGCGAAATGTCGTCGAACGCGCGGTGATTCTGTGCGAGACAAACACCATCACCCGTAAAGAGCTGCACCTGTCCGGCGAGCCGGATGAAATCGACCCACTCTTGGAGTATGTGCCCCAAACCAGCCATGAACTGAAGCACCTCAAGAAAGAAATCCGCACCCGGGCAACCGCGGCCG
>JBFYWS010000416.1:0-3786 GCA_041310935.1 Desulfobacteraceae bacterium
ATCGCGACCTGCGGATGGTTGATGATCGGCGCGAACGTCCATCCCCCGAGCGCACCGGCGTTGGTGATGGTGAACGTCCCGCCCTGGAACTCTTCCAGGCTGATCTTGCGGCTATGGGCCCTTTGCACGAGCGCGTTGAGTTCGACGGCGAGCTCTTTGATGCTCTTGTTGTCGACGTCGCGCACCACGGGGACAACGAGCCCCTCTTCGGTGTTCACGGCCACCCCGATGTGGTAGTGCTTTTTCAGGACAATCTCGCCGGCGGCCGTGTCCAGGCTTGCGTTGATCCGAGGATGGGCCTTCAGGACCGTCGCCACGGCCTTGAGCGCAAAAACGGTGAATGTCAGGCGCCCGCCGAGAGCTTCAACATCCTTCTTGTGCTTCCGGCGGAAGAGTTCGAGCCGGGTGACGTCCACGTAATCATGGCTGTTCACGTGGGGGATCTGGGACCAGGAGAGGCTCATCTGTTTGGCCGTGGCCCGGCGGATGGAGCGGAAGGCAACCCGCTCCACCGGACCCCACTTTGAAAAATCGGGCAGCTCCGGGCTGCGGGCGGAAACGGGCGCAGCGCTTTCCGCAGCCGGTTGGACACGCGCAACCGCCGGGGCTTCCGTTGCGTTGCCGCGCGCGGCAAACGCACGCACATCATCGGCGGTGACCAGGCCCGCCGCGCCGCTGGGGGACACCCGCGCCAAATCCACGCCCAACTCGCGGGCCAGGCGACGGGTGGCCGGCGAGGCCGGGACCGGTCCCTGGCGCGGGCCGGTGGCCTGGGAGGCGACGGCCACCGGATCCGGCACGGTTGCCGCCTTTGGGACCGCTGCGGACGGTTCGGGGGCCGCCGCGGGTTTTTCCCCGGGCGCGGAGAAGGTCATCAGCACCTGCCCGACCTTGACCGTGTCGCCGGGCGTGACCAGGATTTCGAAAACGATGCCGGTGTAGGGGGAGGGGATTTCCACCGCGGCCTTGTCGGTTTCAACCTCCAGGATGATGTCGCCCTCCCTGACCGCCTGCCCCACGCTGACCCGCACGGCCAGCACCTCCCCTTCGTGGATCCCTTCCCCTAGGTCCGGGAGCTTGAACTCCTTGGCCATGTGTGCCTCCTTTTACGCCGCGAGCAGTTTCCGGGCCGCGTCGATAATGCGGGGAACCCCCGGCAGGTAGTATTTTTCACGGCTGAACAGCGGAATGATCACGTCGTAGCCCGTCACCCGGGCCACCGGGGCC
This sequence comes from Desulfobacteraceae bacterium, assembly GCA_041310935.1. Lineage (GTDB taxonomy): Bacteria > Desulfobacterota > Desulfobacteria > Desulfobacterales > SpSt-501 > SpSt-501. The sequence goes on from JBFYWS010000416.1 coordinate 1,228, forward strand.
TCGAGGTGGAAAAAAGCCTTCTCCACCAGGCGTGCCACCACTTCGGCCCCCGGCCCGAAACTGCGCGGCGCCTCGTGCACCACGGCCACCCGCCCGGTTTTCCGTGCGGATGCCACCAGGAGGGAATCGTCCAAGGGCGAAATCGTCAAGAGATCGATGACGTCGGCCTCGACTCCGTGTTTTCGCTTGAGCTCATCGGCCGCCTCCAGCGTCGGCCGCATCATCGCGCCGTAAGCGATCAGGGTGAGGTCCTTGCCTTCCCGCGCGATCACGGACCGGCCGATCGGAAAGGTCTCTTCCTCCTCGGGTACCTCCTCGCGAAAGGCGCGGTAGATGGCCTTGGGCTCGTAGAAGATGACGGGGTCCGGGTCCCGGATGGCGCTGGCGAGCAGGGCCCGGGCGTTGCGGGGGCCGGAGGGGATCACCATCTTGAGGCCCGGGATGTGCGCCCAGAAAGCTTCGCGGCTCTCGGAGTGATGCTCTAGAGCGCGCACGCCGCCGCCGTAGGGCGCTCGCAGGACCATGGGGACATGGTACCGTCCCTGGGAGCGCCAGCGCAGGCGCGAGGCGTGGGCTTCGATCTGGTGCATGGTGTAGTAGCTGAAACCGTCGAACTGCATCTCGCAGACCGGCTTCAGCCCGTAGACGGCCATGCCGATGGACATCCCGACGATGGCGGATTCCGCAAGCGGGGTGTCCACCACGCGTTGCTCCCCGAAGGCCTCGATCAGGCCGTCGGTCACGCGGAAGACGCCGCCGTCAACACCGACGTCCTCGCCCAGGACGATGACATTGTCATCCGTTTCCATCTCCTGCCGCAGGGCCAGGTTCAGGGCCTGCACCATGGTCATCTTAGACATGTTTTTCCTCCTCCTGCGCCTCGGCCATGAACCGGATGAAGTCCGCGCGCTGCTCTTTCAGGTAGGCCGGCATCTCGGCGTAGGCATGCTCGAACATGAGCAGCGGGTCCCCCAGGCCTTTCATCTGCTCCTCCGCGCGTTCCACGGCCGCCTGGATCTCGGCCGCAATCGCCTCCTCCTCGGCCGTGACGGCCTCCGGCGTCAGGAGTCCCCGGGCCACGAGGTAATTGTGGAAGCGGGTGATCGGATCCTTTTGGCGCCATTCCTCCACCTCGGCGTCAGCCCGATAGCGCTTGGGATCGTCGGCCGTCGTGTGAACCGTCATGCGGTAAGTGACGCACTCGATCAGCGCCGCCCCGCCCCCGGCGCGGGCACGCTCGATGGCCTCCTTGGCGGCAACATAGACGGCCAAAATGTCGTTGCCATCCACCTGTATCCCCGGAATTCCATAGGCGAGCGCTTTTTGGGCCAGGGTTTTGGAGCGGGTCTGCTTGGAGCGCGGAATCGATATGGCCCACTGGTTGTTCTGGCAGACGAAAATGGCCGGCACCTGGAATACGCCGGCGAAGTTGAGGGCCTCGTGGAAATCGCCTTGCGACGTCGCCCCGTCGCCAAAGAACGCAAGCGCCACATCGTCCTTGCCGCGGTATTTCATGCCCCAGGCGATCCCGACGGCGTGCAGGATTTGGGAGCCGACCGGAATGGAAATCGGCAGGTCGTTGCGCTCCGCAGGCACACGCCCGCCCTCGCTGAAGCCGTTGTTGTAGACGATGATACTTTCAAGCGACCGGCCGCGCCAGATGTCCGCCGTCATCTCGCGAAAGGCGGGCACGACCCAGTCCGACGGCCGCAGAACCGCCGCGGCCCCCAGGTGGGCGGCCTCCTGGCCGGAAATCGGCGGGAAGGTGCCGATGCGGCCCTGGCGCTGCAAGCTGAGAAGCCGCTCGTCAAACCGGCGGGCAAGCAGCATCGTCCGGTGCAGCTTCAACAGGAGCGCATCGGGGATAGCGGGTTCGAGGGTCTGATCCAGCTCGCCGCGCTCGTTCAGGATGGAGAGGTGTTCGATTGTCTCCGGCAGTTCGATTCTCGTCTTAGGCATGCAACCGCCCTTTCCGCCAGCGGGAAGACCCCGTGGTAGCACAAACGTATATAGAACCTAAATTGAGCGATTTTGTCGATTCACACCTGCCTGCCGAAGCCTCGGCGCAGGCAGGTCGAGTCCCGAAGGGGTCTGCTGCAAAAACCAAAATTAGAATCGCTCAAATTAGCTCCCAATATGAGGCGCCTGCATCCCGAGTCAAGGGCAGTGCGCCTCGCCTTCCACCGAGATCTCAGACCGTTTACGGGCAGATGGGAAGAAGCCGCCCGCGGAGCAGGCGGCTGCAATTCGGCCGAAACGGCAAATGCGCGCATGCGCTATTGGCGCTGCAGCGGCCACCGCGTGCAAGATCCCCGCTGGGGGGCAGCGATCGGGTTAAACAACCGAGACGAGAACGGATAGGCATTGCGTGGAGCAGACTTCCATAATCTTAGGTGGCGGCAACTCGGCCACACCGCGCGCCCGCGGGGATCACTCAACGATTTCGAGCATGGCACGTTTTTTGGCCTTAGCAGAGGTGGCACCCAGGATGATTCGGATCGCCTTGGCCGTCCGGCCCTGCTTCCCGATGACTTTCCCGAGGTCCACCTTGGCGACACT
>JBFYWS010000436.1:0-4328 GCA_041310935.1 Desulfobacteraceae bacterium
CCAGCCGGTCGTGGTTGTACTCCTGCCGGATCTTGACGATGAGCTCGTCGGCCTCCGGGTTGCGGTAGCCCACGAAATTGAGCTGGTGCGGGCCGGTCTGGCTGGAGTGCCAGATCTGGTAGAGATCCGGATCGATGCCCGTGGACCAGCCCAGGATCAGGGCATCGAAATCGAGTTTGTTCACGCGTTCCTGGATGAACACCGACCACTCGAGCAGGTCGGTGCGCACGTCGACGCCGATCTGCTTCCAGGCGTCCTGAGTGATGGCCAGGATGGATTTGCGGATGTCGTTGCCGCTGTTGCTGATCAGGGTGAACTGGAGCCGCTGGCCGTTTTTGGCCAGGCGGCCCTCGGCGTCGGGCAGCCAGCCGGCTTCGGCCAGAAGCCTCCGGGCGGCGTCCGGGTCGAACGGGACCGGGGCGACCGCGTGGTTGTAGAAATCCGTTTGTCTCAGGAAAGGCCCCGTCGTGCGCTCGCCCTGGTTGTAAAGAACGAAGCGGATAATCTTGTTCACGTCGATCGCCATGGCGAGTGCGCGGCGCACCCGCGGGTCGTCGAACGGCGCGCGGCGAAGGTTGTAGCCGATGTAGGCGTAGCTGTAGGAGGTGCCCGAGAAGCTTTGGAAGCGAGGGTCGTCCGCGAGGCGCTCCACTTGGTAGGGCTGCACCCCGTAGGAATCGATCGTACCGGCGTAGAACTCCATTTCCTGGGTCAGCAGATCGGGGATGATCCGGTAGGCGTAGGTCTTGTAGTTTACGGGGCCTTCCCAGTAGCCCTCGAAACGGTCGAGAAAGATGACTTGGTCGGATTTCCACTCCTTGAAAACGAAGGGGCCGCAGCCGACGGGCGCACGGTTGAATGCGCTCTGGCGCATGGAAAACGCGGCAGGGTCCTTGCCGGTGCGAATGGCCTCCTGCTTCAGCGCCTCTGCATTCAAGAGATGCTCGGGCAATATCCCCATGGCCCATGTGCCGATGGCCGGCGAATAGAGCCGCTTGTAGACGATGCGCAGCGTGAGCGGATCGATGACCTCAATTTCCTTGACCGGCTCGTAGTCCGCGACCCTGGGCGAGAGGTTGCGCGGATCCATGATGGCCTCGTAGGTGAACCGGACGTCGGCTGCCCCGACCGGCCGGCCGTCGTGAAACCGGACGCCGGGGCGCAGTCGAAACTCGATTACGGGATTGTGTTCGATGGCCGGCAGCAGCGCCTCGGCCAACGCGGCGAGCTCGGTCTCGGAAACGCCCGGTGCAGCCGAAATGTAGCGGGCGGCTTTAAATGTGGTGAAATAATCAGCACCTAAAATTGCAGCCAGATGAGTGAAAAGGTCTTGGTCGACCTGCCGCAGCACGAGTTTGATCCGGGCAGGCGCGGAAACCGCCAGCCGGATTTCCGCGGCGGCCTTCGCGTCCGACCCCGGCCGGGGGCGGGTGACGCTGTAGGTGCGGGTGGGGATCAGTTCAATCGCGCGGATGTTCTGAAGGCTGTTTTGCACCGGTGCGGACAGCGCGGCGTGGTCCTTGCGCTTCTGCTCCAGGTGCCGGAGGATAGCCTCGGGTTCGGAACCCTGCGCACCGGGCAGCCGCGCGGCGTTGTTGACAAAGAAGAAGGCTTCCTCGGTGACCTCCCAGGAGTGCGCGACACGGCCGCGGAAGCGCAGGAACTCGTCCCGGTCGATGAGCCCCTCGAAAACCTGGTTGTCGATTTCGGAGCTGGCCGAGTCCGCGGAGAGGATGGGGTTCAGGATGCTGGCATCTCCAATGGAGGCGTTGATGTATTCTTCCAGTCGCCCGGGGTTTCCGCGAGCCTGCTCGTCATAGGTCGGCACCCAAAAATAGGATTGGAGCAGGAGCAGGGAGAGCACCAGGGGAACCAGTATGAGAAAACGGCGCGTGCTCAAAAAAAACTCCTTTGCGCACTCGGCCCTTTAGCCTATAATTGTATGAAGTGAAGATTCCCAGCAGCAAGCTGCAGGGAATCTTCGACCCTAAGGAATGTGGCCTTTTTTTATGATTCGCTCGCTTACCCCGCCGCAAGTAGCGGGGAATGCGCTCGCTTTCGCGGTTCAAAGAGGTTCGACACAGCTATAAAGTACGGGGTGGTTTTTGTAAACACCCATTTGATGGCACCCGTGATGCGGGAAGCGAAAAATGGGACTCAAGGAAAAGAACCAGCGTCTCGTCGGCATTCTGGAAGCCTACGACGCCTTGGCGGTTGCATTTTCCGGTGGGGTGGACAGCACGTTTTTGCTGGCCGTTGCCAAGGAGGTGCTGGGGGAGAGGGTGCTGGCCATCACCGCAACCTCAGCGATCCATTCCCGCACGGAAAGCCTCGCGGCCGCTGAAATCGCTATGACACTTGGTGTTACGCACCGTGTGGTGGCCTCCCGCGAAATGGAGCTGCCGGAGTTCGTCGCCAACCCCTCGAACCGCTGTTATGTCTGCAAACGGCACGTCATGACCGAGGTGGTCCGAATTGCGGCTGAGATGGGAATCGCCCATGTCGCTCACGGCGTAAATGTTGATGACCTGGATGATTTTCGTCCGGGGCTCAAAGCCGCCGAGGAGATGGGCTTGCTGGCGCCGCTCGTGGAGGCCGGGCTCGCCAAGGCGGACATCCGCACGCTCTCCAGGCGGATGGGGCTTACGACCTGGAACAAGCCGTCGATGGCCTGCCTGGCGTCGCGGATACCTTACGGCACGGCGATCACGCCGGAAAACCTCCGCATGGTGGAGGAAGCCGAGGCTTTTTTGCGCGGGCTGGGGTTTGCGAGCTGCCGGGTCCGGCACCACGGCGCGGTGGCCCGGATCGAGCTGACCCAACGGGATTTTAAAAAAGCGCTGGCGACGCCGGCGCGGACGGCGATCGTCCGGAGACTGCGCGCGATCGGTTTCCGATACGTGGCGGTGGACCTCGAGGGGTACGTGATGGGCAGTCTGAACCGGGCGCTTGAAGGCAAGGCGCCGAGGGTTCAAGGGGTCGAGGGGCCAAGCGAACCCAAACATCAAAAGGGGCACTGACGACATGAGGGGTCGCATTGCGCGTTGGGCGCTGGTGGCGTTCGCCGCAGGGCTTTGTTGCGGGCTTCCAGTTTTTGCCGAATTCTACAAGTACGTCGACAAGACCGGGAAGACCTATTACGTCGATGAGGTCTGGAAAATCCCCGCAGAATACCAGAACCAGGTGGGCCGTTACTTGGAAAAGTTCGACCACCTGCCCGAGGACCAGAAGACCCAGGCGGTGGAATCCGACCAGGAACGTCAGCGGACCCTCGAACTCGAGCACCAGCGGCAGAACGAGCTCCTGCTCCGGGAACTGCGCGTGCGCGAGGATCTCGACCGCCAGCGCCAGACCGAAATCGAACGGAAAAACAAGTTGAAGGCCATGGAAACCCGGGTGACGATCACCAACAACCAGATCATTGTGCCGGTCTCCTTCAGCAATGGCGGACTGGAAGCGGCGACTCAGCTGATCCTTGACACCGGCGCCACGCACACGGTGATTTACCGCAGCTTCGCCAGCAAGTTGAACATCCTCAGCCTGGCTGCGGGCCAGTCCAAGGTGGCTAGCGGGCAGTCCGTCTTCTCCGAGGTGGGCAAGGTGGACTCCATGAAGGTCGGACCGATTCAGGCCCGGGATTTCCCCGTGATCATCATGTCCTTCGAGGGCCCCCCCGCCTTCTACAGCGGGCTGCTCGGGATGGATTTCCTGAGCCGGGTGGAATACGTTCTCGATTACGAGAATCAGGTCATTCGCTGGAAGCTGCGCGGGAATTGAGTGCAACACCCTTTGACAGGGTGTTGAAAAACAAAGCATCGGGCCGTCAGCCAAGGCGCGTGGCGATTTGGAAAGCGCAGCATATTGGCTGATATGTGAGCATTTACAAGAGCCTCGCAACGCCGGATCACGGCCTGAGGCACCGTTTTTCAACACCCTGTTGGATCACCCCGGCGCCGCGGCGACGACGCGGATGACCACCCGGCGGTTCCTGCTCCGCCCCTCGGGGGTGTCATTGCTTTCAAGCGGCTTCTCCGTCCCCATGGCCACGATGCTGAGGCGGGCCGGGGCGATCCCTTTGCGCATGAGATGGTTTTTGGCGGCGGCGGCCCTGGATTCCGAGATGGCCTTGTTTGATGAGATATCGCCGATGGAGTCGGTGTGGCCCTCGATGACTGCCACGGCGTTGGTAAAATTATTGAGCAGGTTGACCACGAGTGCCAGTACGTCCTGGGCGTAATTCGATATTTCCGCCGAACCTGACGTAAAATAGAGAGTGAGGTCTTGGTTCGGTAATGCAGCCGGTTGCGACTGCGCTTCCACGGGTGGCG
>JBFYWS010000482.1:0-5002 GCA_041310935.1 Desulfobacteraceae bacterium
CGCCACATGCGCGCGGACCTGGTGGCCGGTCTGACGGTAGCGGTGGTGGCGGTGCCCCAGTCCATGGCCTATGCCCTCATCGCCGGGGTGCCGGTCCAATACGGGCTCTATGCCTCCATCATCCCCACCATCGCTGCCTGCCTGTGGGGAAGCTCGGCACAGCTCATCACCGGGCCCACCACGGCTGTCTCGCTCGTTGTGTTCACCACCCTGGCCGAACTGGCCCAGCCGGGATCCGCCCATTATCTTCAGCTCGCCTTTCTGTTGGCGCTGGTCGTCGGGACGATTCAGATCGGCATGGGCCTGGCCCGTCTCGGGGTGTTCCTCAACTTCGTGTCGCACTCGGTGATCCTGGGCTTCAGCGCGGGGGCGGCGGTCCTGATCGGGTTCAAGCAGATCCCGAGCTTTCTCGGCCTGAAGCCCGCGCCGGGCAGCTCGTTCCTGGGCTCGATGCTGGAGATGGCCTCGCATCTGCACGCAACCCATCTGACCACCCTGGGACTGGGGGTGCTCACCATCGCGGTCATCATCGCGGTGAAAAAACTGCGGCCGGCCTGGCCGGGCACGCTCATCGCCATGGTGGCCGCAGGCGCGCTGGTGGCCGGTTTCGACCTGAATGCCCGTGGTGTCGCCGTGGTGGGGGCGATCCCCCAAAGCCTGCCGCCTTTTCACATCCCCTGGGTGGGATGGGAGGCCCACGCGGGCCGCCTGGTTCCCGGCGCCTTGGCCATCGCCCTGTTGGGGTTGGTCGAAGCTGTGTCGATTTCCAAAGCCATTGCCGGCCAGACCCGCCAGCGGCTCAACATCAACCAGGAGTTCCTGGGCCAGGGGGTTTCCAACCTGGCCGCGGCATTTTTCAGCGGCTATCCCGGCAGCGGCTCCTTCACCCGGTCGGCCGTCAACTACCGGTCGGGCGCCCGGACACCCATGAGCGGGATCATCTCGGGCGTTGCCGTGGCCGTCACGGTGCTGCTGGCCGCGCCCCTTGCCGCAAGCCTCCCGGTGGCAGCGCTGGCCGGGGTTCTATTGGTGGTGGCCGCCGAGATGATCCGTTTCGAGGACATCCGGCGCACCATCCGCTCCACCCGCAACGACGCCGCCGTGCTGGTCATCACGTTCCTGTCCACACTTTTTCTCAACATCGAATTTGCCATTTACGTGGGGGTGTTGCTTTCGATCGGCCTGCACATGGCGACCACCTCCCACCCGCGGATCTACTCGACCGTGCCGGATTTCAAGACCGGCAAGATGGCCGGGGCCGCCCACGGCCGAATGTGCTGTCAGATGGACATCATCCGCATCGAAGGGTCCATCTTCTTCGGCTCCGCCGCTTTCGTCCAGGAGGACCTGCAGCGGCGTTTGAAGAGCCACCCCGAGCTGTCCAGCATTCTTATCCGCATGCACCAGGTCAACAACTTCGACGCCAGCGGCGTGCAGGTGCTGGAGCTTATCGCGGAGGAAGTCCGCGCGAGGGGCGGGGGCCTTTATTTCTCGGGGGTCAACACCCGGGTCTTTCAGGTGTTCAAAAACTCAGGGCTTCTCAAGGAGGTCGGAGAGACCCACTTCCGCAGCACCACGGGCTCGGCTATCCGCCAGGCCATGCGGGAGAGCTTCTGCCCGTTTATCTGCGCCCAGTGCGAGGTCGCGGTGTTCGTCGAATGCCGTGAGCTGAAAATGGGAAACTGGGAAGTGCTGGGCAGGGGGCTGCGCCCGCGCTGCGGACGCAAGGCGATATACCCGGTGTCTTGAGTGCCGGAGCGGCTCCAGCCGCGATCTTCAGACACCCAAAGGAGATGGCTAACTTGAAAATCCTTGCGGTCGTCGACGGTAAACCCGCGTCGGTCTCGGCGCTGAAAACTGCCGTGGAGTTCGCAGAACGCTTGCGGGCGGAGCTCGGGGTTATCTCGGTCCGCTCCGGCACCCACGCCATGGAGGAGCCGGCACCCGTCGGCGTGGAGATCTCCGTTGGCGCGCGTCCGACGCTGCCCCCGGGCATCCGGAACCTTTTGGAAGCGGCCGATGTGCTGGCGGCCTCCGGGGTGCTCGCCCCGCTTAAGACCATCAAGCTGCGGGACGTGCCCCACGGGCACCTCTTTTTCGGTCTGAGGACCAACGGGGGGCGCATGCTTTTCTGCGAGCGCTTCGGGGGATTGGTCGCGGAACTGAACGAAGAGATCGCCGTGAATCAATACGACCTGGTGATCATCGCGGCCCCGCGCCGCGGAGCTCTCGGCCGGTTTGCGCCCATGAACGTGCCGCGGCAGCTGGCGCTCGACCTGCACTGCTCTTTCTTGGTCGTGCGGGGAGGGACACCGGATGCCCGCTTCGTGGTGTGCGCCGACGGGTCCCCATCCTCGCGCCGCATTTTTCCGCTTTTTCAGAAAATCCTGCCGGCCATCACGGGCCCGGTCGACCTGATCTGTGCCCGCAGGCCGGATGACCCGAGGGCCGAAAGTGAGCAGGCCGAGCACTGCCTGGCGCAGGCCGGCGAGTGGTTGCGCCGCTGCGGCAAATCGGTGCGGGTGCTGCAGCCGGAAGGAAAAAAGCGCTTCGAGCTGATCCTGGCGGTAGCCGGCAGCGACTCGGTCATCGTCATGGGCGAAAGCCACATGCACGACGTCCGGCGGCGCACCCTGGGGACCTTGCCCATCAAGGTGATTGCCCGGACCGATTCGAGTTTCCTCCTGGTCAAGCAGCCCACCGAGCCGGAGCCGGAGATGTTCGAGGCGACGTTTGCGTGCGAATGACATCATACTCCGACGACGCGTTTCCGCCGGAGATTCTCTCCCCGATAGATAAGGAATTATGAAGGGTCGCATATTTGAATTGATGCGACCCCCCCTCACCCTGCCCTCTCCCCCAGGAGTGGAGGAGAGGATTGAGGAGAGGGAGCCGCTCTATGTCGATACTATTTCGGGACGATTTATAAATTGATTTCATCTCGACTGGAAAGGTGGCCATGAAGAGGACGTGCAGGTTTGCGGTACTGACACTGATGCTCTTTATTTTTTGGGCGGGGACATCGTCCGGCGCGGAACTCGGGCCGCTGCCGGCGAGCGACAATGCACACATCGACGCCCCCAAGGCCATCCCGTTCGACCTCCCGGCGCTCAAGAAGAACTGGCGGGAGCGGATCACGGCCATCCAGGCCAAAGGGATGCTGCCCATCATCGATATCGAATCGAGCTTCAATTCGAACAAACTGGCTCTGCGGCGGCTGGCCCAGGCCATGGATGAGGCGGGCATCGCCCTGATCGCCTATTCCCACGATGCGAACAACACCAAGTGGTCCGACATGGCCGCGCGGGTCGTCAGTGCCGATCCGTGGCGGTTCATCCCCACCACCAACGGCGGCGTCCACCCGGCCTGGACGGAAAATCCAAAGGAGTTTCTGGAGGAGACCCTGAAGCACGCCGTATCCGACGGCTATCCGCTGCTGGGCGAGTTCGAGTTCCGCCACTACCCCTCGCCGCGCCAGCTCAAGCGGGGCGAGCTTTTCAGGGATGTCGTCGTTCCGATCAATGGCCCCCTGGGGCAGGAGCTCTTCGCTTTTGCGGAAAAGACGGGGCTCCCATTCGAGATCCACTACGAGATCGAGGACCTCCTCCTGCCGCCCTTGGAAGAGATGCTCGGGCGGTATCCCCGGGCGAAGGTGATCTGGTGCCACCTGGCCCAGATCCGTTACAGCAGCCGGAGCTCGGTCTACGGACCCGCCTATGTGCGCGGCCTGCTCGAGAAATACCCCAACCTGTACATCGACGTAGCGTTCGGAAACGGGTTTTCCAAGTACCCCGGAAGCAACGAATACCATGCCCGCGTCTGGAGCGGCGACTCGGTCAAGAAAGAGTGGGTGGAGCTGATCGTGCAGTTGCCGTGGCGGTTCCTGGCGGCTTTCGACCTGGGGGGCGATCGGCAGGACCAGCTTCCCGAATACAATACGAACCTGCGCAAATTCCTGAACCAGATTCCAGAGCCCGCACGGGAGATCCTCGCCTACAAAGCGGCCTGGAAGCTCCTGTTCGGAGATGAGCTTCCGTAGCGGTCGTCAACTGCGACGGCCCCGATGGCCGTGGCCACGGGCGGATTCAGCCCTGCGGCCGCCGGGTCGTGACCGATTGCCCCAGGACGAAACGGGTATGGAAAGGGGATGACGGCGGTCGCGGTTGCTAGATTCATTGGCATTACCCCGTCAGCGGTGACTCAGGCGGCCGGCGGAAGCGAGACGCTTGCAAATGATCCGAGGTCTAAATTGATTTCATCAGAGTTTCCTGGACAGTATCACAAACAGGCGCATCGTCTTGGATGAAGTCCATCGCCTGGATAACCCTTCCGAGCTGCTGAAAATCGCAGCCGATCACTATCCGGATCTGAAGATTATCGCCACGGGATCTTCGACCTTGGGGGCATCGGATCGCTTCAAGGATACGCTTACCGGAAGAAAATCGGATCGATGACGCCCATGACGATTTCAGACCTTGCGGATTTCGGCCGTGAGGATCTGAGTCGCCGTTTTCTGCGAGGTGGCCTGCCTCCTTTTTTTCTGGAAGACAATCCGCCGGAACGGTGGTTCCAGGAATGGCTGGACGCCTTTTGGGCCAAAGACATTCAGGAGTTGTTCCGGCTGGAGCGGCGTCATTCCTTCCAAAAGTTTCTCGAACTGTTGATGACCCAGAGCGGGGGGATCTTCGAAGCCAGCCGCTTCGCTCGCCCCTGCGAGGTCAGCAGAACGACAATAAGCAATTATCTGGCGGTCCTCGAAGCCACCTTTGTCGTGAGCGTGCTTCGACCGTTCACCACCCATCGTCCGGCCGAAATAGTCGCCGCCCCTAAGGTTTACGGTTTTGATACCGGATTTGTATGCTACTTCAAGGGATGGCACGAACTGCGCTCTGATGACGTGGGCATCTTGTGGGAGCATCTGGTCTTGAATGAAATTCAGGCACAGCTTCAGACCCGACGGGTCCACTACTGGCGCAACAAAGGGGGAAATGAGGTCGACTTC
>JBFYWS010000497.1:0-3056 GCA_041310935.1 Desulfobacteraceae bacterium
GGCTGTTGGGAGCGATCACCTGCTCGGGCGAGTCGTACTGGGCTTCCACGACGTTGCCGGGCAGCACGGCCAGCCGCAGGGAGGCGTCCTCTTCCGTGAGCGGAATCAGACTGGTGGTGAAATAGCGGTTCTGCAGGGCTACCCATGTGATTTTGCCTGTCAGGCTGTTCTTCTTGGCAATATCATCGATTTCAATCGTTTCCAGCGACTTGTTGATCAGGGCGCTCGGCCCCTCGAAGACGTTAGCGTTTTTCTTGGCGGGATAGGCCTCGCGCATGGCGATGGACAGGCTTTCAGTGACCGGTTGCTCGCTGCCGTTAAACACCCTCACATCTAAGCCCATGACGTAGGAATCGGCGGAAAAACGGTAGATTTTTTCCACCTGCATGCCGTTAGCAGACTTATAACTGAAGACGATCTCGCGCGTGCCCTGCGTGAGGCTGATGCGTTCGTCGGCAACCCCGGCCTGAAAGACGGCGTTTTCGAGCCCGGGGATGCCCTTGAGCCCCACATCGAGGGTTCCCAGGGACCCATCGCTGGGGAAGAGGTTCAGCAGGGGCGAGTCCTTTTCGACACCCGCGTGGTAGCCCTTGAGGACAAAGCTGTTGATGACCGCCCCTTTTTCGGACAATCCAACGGTGTAAAGCGGGGTTTCGACGGTGAGGCGCCGCGCAGGCCTATCCGCACTGACTACCGCTGCGATGCCCTCTGCTGCAGGCTTTGCCGCAACGGCGCTCGCTGCGGGCGCCTGAATCTTTTCCGGCTTGGCGGCCTGTTGCGGCGGGGACGCCGGGGGCTGCTTCGCCTCCTGAGGGAAAAAGAAATTCCACCCCAGAAACACGACAAAGGAAAGGACGAGAGCTATCATCAAACGCATTTGATCCATGTCGATCTCCTGACCATCGTTAAATTATTCTTGAGCCCCGCTTCAAAAAGGGGCCGGCGAGAACACCGAACCCGCAGCCAGCCTTCGCCCGCGATTCAAGGGATTGGGTCCACGCCGCCGGGATGGAAAGGGTGGCAACGCGACAGCCGTTTTATGGCGTACCATGTGCCCCGGGCCGGACCATGGCGCATGATCGCTTGATGGGCATATTCCGAACAGGAGGGGTAGAACCGGCATGCGGGGCCCAGGACCGGGGACAACGTGAATTGATACGCCCGGATGAGCGTCTGCAGCACAATCTTTAAAAGGCGTTCACCGGTCAATTTGTCTCGATACTTTCTCGAAGAGTTCCTGGAGCGCCAGATAGACGGCGGGGTTGGGCCGGTCGGCCACCGCTGGCTTGGCAATCACGTTGATGTCGAATTGGCCTTTCAACAGATGCCGGTGCAGGCGGAAATACTCGCGCACCAGGCGCTTGATCCGGGTGCGCTGAACAGCCCCGCCGACCCTACGGCTGACCGTCACCCCCAGCCGCCACCGGTCTGTGCGTCCAGGCGCCACCAAGGCCAGGAAAAGCTCGGTGTGCACCTTCCGACCGATTTCAGATAATTCAACAAATTCAGCTCGCTTTAAAATCCGGTCGGCCTTTTTAAAAAAAAAGCTCAATCGGTCGCCAACCCCAGCAAAACGGTTAGCGGGCAGCGTGCCCGCCCGAAAGCAACCCGCCGCACGTTTAGCCCGCCAGGCGGGCTCTGCCCTTGGCCCGGCGGCGGCTCAAAATATTTCGACCCGCCTTGGTGGACATGCGTTTGCGAAATCCATGGTTCCGGACTCGTTTGAGCCGGCTGGGTTGAAATGGTCGTTTCATCGCTATCGTTCCTTTTCACTTCTTCGGGTCGGAGACGCCGATTCAGCTGAAACAACGCCCGACACGTGAGTTCGCAGAGGGTGACCCCCCACCGCAGTTTTACCACGGCATTCCGGCGGCCGCCCCTATCAACGGCAACCCTGCCAAAGCCTGATTCATAACCGGTTGAATAAATCACATGAATTGAGTTATGTCAAGATATAAGCGCGGACGCGGGTAAAGGGTGGGTCAGTTGTCCTTGATTTCGAAAATGTCGAACTGCTCGCGGTGAAACTGGGGCTCCGGGTAGATGACGATCTGCTTGCCCAGATCGCGCTCGAGGTTCGTCACGAGGTTGTTCTCTTCGCGGTGCAGGAATTCGGCCACCTGGGGGTTCACGCGGATCGCCACGCGCTCGCCGAACACATCGCGGGCGTTGCGCAGGATCTCGCGGTAGACCATGTAGCAGACCGACTGCCGGGAGATGATGTAGCCTTCGCCCTCGCAGTAGAAGCAAGGCTCGCACAGGATGCGGGTCAGCGGCTCCCGGGTGCGCTTGCGGGTCATCTGGATCAGGCCCATCTCAGACATGGGCAGCACGTTGTTCTTGACCTTGTCCCGCTTGAGGGCCTCCTTGAAAGCGCTGAAGACCCGGTCCTGGTTTGCCTTTTTCTCCATGTCGATGAAGTCGATGACGATAATCCCGCCGATGTCCCGCAGCCGGATCTGATAGGCGATTTCCTTGACCGCCTCCAGGTTCGTCTTCAGGATGGTCTCCTCGAGGTTATGCTTGCCCACGTAGCGGCCGGTGTTGACGTCGACGGCGGTGAGGGCCTCGGTGTGCTCGATCAGGATATAGCCCCCGGATTTGAGCCACACCTTGCGCTTCAGGGCTCGAGAGATGTCGGCTTCCAGGTTGTAAGCGTCGAAGACCGGCTCAGGTCCGTCATACAGGACGATGTTCTCCTTGAGACTCGGCATGTAGGTGTCGAGGAAGGCGAGCACCGACTCGTAGGTGGGTTTCGAATCGATCACGAGTTTTTCAGCCTCGTGGATGAGCAGATCGCGCACGGCCCGCAGGCTGATGGACAGGTCCTGGTAGATCAGGGAGGGCGCCGGCGCGGTCTCGTACTTGCGCTGGATGTTCTCCCAGAGGTTCGTGAGGAAGCCCATCTCGTAGGTGATCCGCTCCTCGCTTTCGCCTTCGGCCGCGGTGCGGACGATATAGCCGAAATCGTCCTTGCGAAGCTCGTGCACCAGCTGCTTGAGCCGCTGCCGCTCGGCCTCGTCCTCGATGCGTCGGGAGATGCCGATGTGGCTGGA
>JBFYWS010000506.1:0-2711 GCA_041310935.1 Desulfobacteraceae bacterium
CGACAGGTCCGCGCCTTCGAGAGCGTCATCCAGCAGATGGAGGCCGCCATCCTCCACGGCAGCCTTTCCGTCGGCGACCGGCTGCCCTCCGAGCGCGAGCTGCAGGGGTTGATGGACATCAGCCGCAACACGCTGCGGGAATCCCTGCGGGTGCTGGAGCAGAAGGGGCTGGTGGAGATCCGCAAGGGCCACCGCGGCGGAATCTTCGTCAAGGAGATCAACGCCGACTCCATGACCGAAAGCCTGGGGCTTTTCGTTCAATCCCAGCGCATCACGATGGAGGAGATTTCGGAGTTCCGGCAGGATCTCGAGGGGTTGCTGACCCGCCGGGCGGCCCAGCGGGCCGGCTCCAAAAACACGGGCGAACTCAAACGGCTGCTGAAACAGGCAATGGAGCTGGCAGAGGCGGGCGTCGCGCACTGGGATGCGTTCATGCGGGTGGACCGGGACATACACTTGGCTATCGCCCGCATCGCCGGAAACCCCCTGCACCATTTTTTCCTGGAAACCGTGCACAGCAATTTCCATCGCTACCACATCAGCGCGTATTTGCCCCGGGACGAGGAGACGATTCAGACCACCCTCGCGGAGTTGAAAGGCATCGTCACGGCGGTCTCCCGCGGCAACGCGGAGCGCGCCGAAACCCTGGCCCGGGAGCACGTGCAGCGTGCCACCACGGCCATGCAGCAGCGATCGGCCGCCGGGGGCAGGGCGCTGCCCGCGGTCCGCGTTCCGGTCACGCGTCGCGCGCCGTCATCCAGCAGAATGCGAAAACCCGGGACAGGAGATCATCCATGAACACGATCCGTCTTGAAACCCACCGGCCGATCCCCAGCGACGTTGCGACCGCGAAGGCGGGTCTCGGCCAGACCGGGCCCAGCGCCCGGGTGCGGCTCGGAATTGAACGCAACCGCACGACGGCCCCCGAGCTGCACCCGGAGCGGGCCGTTTCCGTGACGCGCAGCTACCGGGAGACCGAGGGGCAGCCGCTCTTCACCCGCCGGGGCCGGATGCTCCTGCGCATCGTGACCGAGCACCCGGTCAAAATCCAGGAGGGCGAGCTCATCGTCGGCATGAAGACCCTGACCCCGCGCGGCTCACCCGTCTTCCCCGAGGTCAGCTGCGACTGGGTGGAGCGCGATCTCGAGCGGCTGGCAACCCGCAGCAGCACGCCGTTCCATGTGAGCGAGCCGACCAAGCAGGTCCTGCGGGCGGAGGTCTTCCCCTACTGGAAGGGCCGGCAGATCAGCGACCGGATCATGGAAGCCGTGCCGGCCGACATCTGGCGGGCCGACGAGCGCGGCCTGATCTACAACTACTTCCGCTCCCGCACCATCGGCCACATCAACGCCGGCTACGCGAAGGTGCTCACCCGGGGCATGGAGGGCATCATCGCCGACGTGGAGCAATCCCTGGCGCGGCTCGACTATCACGACCGGGATTGCGTGCACAAGCGCCAGTTCCTGCAGTCGGTGATCATGGCCTGCGAGGCCGCGGTGCTCCTGGCCGGCCGCTACGCCGCCGAGGCGCGGCACTTGGCCGTTCTGGAGTCCGACCCCATCCGCCGCTCCGAGCTCTTGACGACCGCCGCCATCCTGGAACGGGTCCCGGCCAAGCCGGCGGTCACCTTCCAGGAGGCGCTGCAGTCCTTTTGGATCACGCAGTTGATGCTCAACCTCGAGACCGACGGCCACGCCTTCGGGCCGGGCCGCTTCGACCAGTACATCTATCCCTACTACCGCCACAGCATCGATTCGGGCGAGATTACCCAGGCGCAGGCCCAGGAGCTGCTCGACCTCTTGTGGGTCAAGCTCGACGAAATCACCCTGGCCAAGGACTCGGGCGAAGCCCAGACCTCGAGCTCCTACCCCGAGTTTCAGAACCTGAACATCGGCGGGCTCACCCGCCAGGGTCGCGACGCGGTGAACGAGGTCTCCTACATGTGCCTGGAGGCCCTGGAGCACACGCTGCTGCCCCAGCCCGGGCTTTCGGCCCAGATCGCATCACTGACACCGCCCAAATTTCTGATGCGCTGCTGCGAGGTGCTGCGGCTCGGCACCGGCATGCCGGCCATGTTCAACTCCGACGTCATGGTGCTGGGCATGGTCAACCGCGGCAAGACCTTGAGCGATGCGCGTGCGAGCAGCCTGAACGGCTGTGTGGCCGTGTTCTGCGACGGCAAGGACCGCATGGCCTCCACCGGCTACTTCAACCTGGCCAAGGCTCTCGAGCTGGCCCTCAACAACGGGGTCGACCGCCTGACGGGCGAGCCGCTGGGGCCGCAGACCGGTGAGCCCAGGGCCTTTGTTCGCTTCGAGGAGGTGGTCGCGGCCTTCGAGGCCCAGGTCGAGCACTTCGTGGCGCTGAAGGTCCGCTACGACAACACCGTGCGCGACATCTACGCCCGCTACTGCCCGGTGCCGTTCACCTCGGCCGTGATCGACGACTGTATCGCCGCGGCCGTCGACTGGCACGCCGGCGGGTCGCATTACAAGATCGCCACGATGAGCGGGGTTGCGGTCGGCACGGTCGCCGACGCGCTTTCCGGCATCCGCACGCACGTCTTCGACAACCGCACCGTCGGCATGCCCGAGCTGATCGATGCCCTCGACCGCAACTGGGAGGGGCAGGAGGCCCTGCGCCTGACGATGGTCAACAAGACCCCGCACTACGGCAACGACGACGATGATGCCGATGATCTCGCCGTGCGG
>JBFYWS010000507.1:0-4407 GCA_041310935.1 Desulfobacteraceae bacterium
ACAAGTGGAACCTGATCCGGTCCCCCCGGATGGACGAGGCCCTGATCGAGCGCATCCTGGACCGGCTCAAACAGCAGCACTATGATACCCGCCGGCTGGTACGCACACTCCAGTTTTGATAACAGGGTGTTCAAATACAAGCACCAATTGGGGATGGCTTGGGAAAGCGTATTCTGACCGGGTCTTTTGTGGCGTTGATCACGCCGTTTGCGGACGACGGGTCGGTGGACATCGAGGGTTTCGGCTAACTGATCGAGTTCCAAGCGCTGAACGGCACAAGCGCGATACTGATCATGGGCTCGACCGGCGATGTGTCGCTGCTGTCCAAGGAGGAGCGGCACCCCGGGTCATCGCGGATACAGTGACCTTCAAGAGGTTCGGGCTGCCGCTGTTCTACGGGTGTGCCGCGAACAACACCCGCGAGGAGCTGATCGGCAAGGATGCCGCAGGGGCTCCGAACACCAGGCCGGCCGCTGTTACCCCGCAAACCGGCCCCGGGGGGTGCTTCCTGCGCTGAGCAATAGCGGGTATGGATGCGGGGGCTCGCTTTTCAGTTGACTTCGAAGGGGTGCGCTACTACCTTTTTGATCATCCAAGCTATCTCACGCAAATTTCATGATATTTTCCGAACCAGAGAGGTCGGCTCCGAAACACCCAAACCGCTCCACGTTCGTGAAGGAGGGTCACCATGTGCAAAATGTGCAATGATCTGACCCGCAGGACCTTTCTCAAGGGGATGGTCGCCGGGGCAACTGCCTTTGGGCTCGGGCTCCACGACGCCCGGCTGCTTCAGGCCGCGGTCACCAAGCTGAGATTCAGCACATGGCATCCGCCAATGAGTCGGGAGACCAAGACCGTCTGGACCCCCATGCTCGAAGGCATGAAGCAGAAAAGCGGCGGCGACATTGACTATGCCATGTACGCCGGCGGCGCGCTGGGCAAGGCCTCGGAACACTACGACATCGTGGCCAAGGGTCTGACGGATATGGGCTACTTCACGGCCACCTTCACCCCGGGCCGCTTCCCGCTGACGGACGTGCTGTCTCTGGCGGCGTGGGTGGACGGCAAAGACCTCGCGGTCGACATCGGCAATTCCGTCTACAACCGCATCCTCAAGGACGAGTTCAAGGACGTGAAGGTCCTGGAGCTCAACGGTTGCATCCAGTCCTACATCTGGACCAAGAAGCCCGTGTCCAAGATGGAGGATCTCAGGGGAATGAAGGTGCGAACCCCCGGCGGGCATCAGACCAACTACGTGAAAGCGCTGGGTGCGGAACCGGTGTTCATGCCACCCGGCGACATCTACATGGCCATCGAGACCGGGACGATCGACGGCATCGTCACCTGCCCGCCCGTCATCCTGGCCTTCAAGCTGCACGAGGTGGTCAAGTACGGTGTCGTGACCACCTTCGGCTGTGTGTCCGAAGGCATGGTGATGAACATGAACGCCTGGAACAAGCTGCCCGGCGACCAGAAGAAGACGGTCGAGGAGCTGGGCACCAACCCCTTCAAAACCACGGGCGGGCTCACTCGTTCCGAATATCCGAAACTCATCGAAGAGATCTCCCAGGGCGGGGTGCAGTTGGTGGAGCTGCCCACGCCCGAGGCCCAGCGCTGGTTCGGCCGGTTCCAGGACGTGACGCGCAAATGGGTGGCAGACCTCGAGGCCAAGGGGCTGCCGGCCAGGAAGGCTGTCGCCATCATGAACGAGGAGTGCGCGAAGAGAAATGTCGATCTCGTTGCGTGCCCGGTCGAGCTCAAGAAAATTTAATAGGTTCGGTCTGCGGTCCTGATGGCAACGATACATGCGGGCGAGGAAAGGGCGCATGGGGAGTCTGGAAGGTTTTCGAAAGGTGGTTCGAAAGGCAAGCTACGGCGCCTGCTTCGTGGGTATGTTCATGACCATTCCGCTCATGTTTCTCACGGTGGGCGACGTGATGGGCCGGTCTTTTTTCAACAAACCCATCCCCGGCGCGTTTGAGCTGTCGGAGTACATGCTGTCCGTCCTGGTGCTGCTGGGTGCCGCTTACACGCAGCAGGTCAAGGGCCACGTGGGAGTGGATTTTCTCACGATCCGGTTTTCCCTCAAAACCCAGGCGGTGTTGCAGGCCATAACGACCATCGCCAGCCTCTTCGTTATCGCGATCATGGTTTGGCAGGGGTATCTCGAGGGCATCCATGAAAAGGCGGTGTCGGACCAGCTGCGGGTGCCCCAATGGCCGTTCAAGCTGCTCGTGGCAGCGGGCGGGCTGCTCCTGTGGCTGGAACTCTTGCTGGACCTATTTACATCGTTTCGGAAAATCGCCGGGAGACTATAATGGATCCGATCACGGTGGGATTTCTCGGCGGCACCCTGCTTCTCGTCCTGCTTCTCATGGGCATGCCCATCGCCTTCATGATGATGTTTGTGGGATTTCTCGGCATCTGGTATCTGACCTCGATGAGTGCGGCCCTGCCCATCGTCGCCCAAACGCTTTACGGCGTCACCTCGCACTACCCGTACACGATCATCCCGCTGTTCATCGTTATGGGCAGCTTCGCCGGCGCAGCCGGCATCACCCGAGAGCTCTACGTGACCTTCGACAAGTGGTTCCGGCGGCTGCCCGGGGGGCTTGGGGTTGCGACCATTGCGGCCTGCGCAGGGTTTGCCGCGGTGAGCGGGTCATCGGTTGCCGCCACGGCCGCCATGGGCAACGTGGCGCTGCCCGAGATGCGGCGTTTCGGTTACGCCCCGCGCCTGGCGACAGGCGTCGTGGTCGCAGGCGGGACCCTGAGCTTCCTCATTCCGCCCAGCCTGGGTTTCGTCGTCTACGGCATGCTTACCGAGCAGTCCATCGGCAAGCTCCTTATCGCCGGTATTTTTCCCGGCCTGCTGCTATCGGTAGCTTATTCCGCCGTGGTGGTCGGCTGGTCCATGCTCAACCCCGCCCTCGCGCCGGTCTCTCTCGAGAAGGTTCCCTTCAGGGAGAAGATCGTCTCTCTCAAGGGCATCTGGGAAACCGGCCTGGTCTTCTTCATCGTGATGGGCGGAATCTATCTCGGTTTCATCAACCCCACCGAGGCCGGTGCCGTCGGCGCCTTTGCACTCTTCATCATCGTACTGTTCAAGGGGCGTATGACCTGGACATCGACCACCGCCTGCCTGCTCGAGGCCACGCGCATAACGGTCATGGTGCTGTTTCTGGTCGCCGGGGCCACGGTGTTCAGCTATTTCCTGGCTTTATCGACCATCCCAACCACGGTTTCGGCCTGGATCGCGGGGCTGGAGGTCTCCCGCTACGTGGTCCTGGCCCTCATCGGCGGGATTTACTTCGTGCTCGGTTGCTTTCTCGATGCGGTGTCCATGATGGTGTTGACGCTGCCGGTCATCTTTCCCGTCATCGTGGCGCTGCATTTCCACCCCATCTGGTTCGGGGTGCTGGCGGTGCTCATGATGGAGGCGGGCCTGATCACACCGCCGGTGGGCCTGAACGTATACACCCTGGCCGGCATCGCCACGGATGTGCCCATGGTGGAGATCTTCAAAGGGGCGGCAGCCTTCCTGATCCCGATCCTCGTGTTGGCCGTGATCATGACGATTTTCCCCCAGATTGCGCTGTATCTGCCGAGCCTGATGGGAGGATGATAAAAAAACGGGCTCAAGCACGGTTTTTCCGCGCATTGTCACTACGTAGTCGCCAATTTTAAAGAAAAGGAGCAGCAGTCCATGGAGAAGCAAAAATTCGATCAGGGTCTGGCTGTGCGGCGCGAGGTTCTCGGAGACGAATACGTGGACAAGGCCGTGGCGGCCACCACCGATTTCACGAAGCCGATGCAGGAATTGCTCAACGAAAACTGCTGGGGCACCATCTGGACCCGACCGGGCCTGCCCCGCAAGACCCGCAGCCTGGTCACGCTGGCGTTTCTGTCGGCATTGCGGGCGACGTCCGAAATCAAGAGCCACGTGCGCGGGGCGCTGCGCAACGGCTGCACGGTGCAGGAAATCCAGGAGGTGCTCCTGCAGGCGTCGGTCTACGTGGGGGTGCCGGCCGGGATCGAAGCCTTCCGGGCGGCCAAGGAAGTGATCGACACCTGGAAGGATGAACGCCCATGAACGAGCTTCGCGACGATCAACTGCTGACCATCGTGAAAAACGTCGTCGAGCAGCACGGCTGCAAGCTGGTCGACATCGATTTTGAAACGCACAGCCTGCACATCGAGGGCCCCGAGGATGCCCAGGCCGAGTGCGCCCTGGCGCTGGAGAAGGTGCTGGGGTAGGCGGTTACTTGGCGAACACTTTTTTAAGAAGATCCGTCGTGCGGGCGGCCGGGTTCGTCCGGATCTTCGCCTCTTCCTGCCCGACCTTCACGAACAGGCCGTCGAGTGATTTCTGGGTCACGTAGCTGTCCAGGTCGAAGGCATCCGTTT
>JBFYWS010000511.1:0-14290 GCA_041310935.1 Desulfobacteraceae bacterium
CCGAGAAGGACTGCATCTCGGCTAACGGCAGCTCATGCAACTCCCGACCCTTCCCGATGGCATGGCGCACGGCCTGGCCGACCACGTGGTGGGCCTCCCGGAACGGCAGGCCCTGGCGCACCAGGTAGTCGGCCAGGTCGGTGGCGTTGAGGTAACCCTGCGAGGCGGCCGCCTCCATCCGCTCCGGCCGGATGACAAGGCCGGGCAGCATCTGGGTGATTACCTCGATGCAGGCGGTGAGCGTGTCGACGGCGTCGAACAGCGCCGCCTTGTCCTCCTGCAGGTCGCGGTTGTAGGAGAGCGGCAGCCCCTTCATCAGGGTGAGCTGGGCCATCAGGTGCCCGTAGACCCGGCCGGTCTTGCCCCGCACCAGCTCGGGCACATCCGGGTTTTTCTTCTGCGGCATGATGCTGCTGCCGGTGGCGAAGCTGTCCGGCAGCTCGATGAAACCGAATTCGGCCGAGGACCACAGGATCATCTCCTCGGAAAACCGGCTCAGATGCATCATGCACAGGCTGGCGGCCGCCAGGAACTCGATGATGAAATCCCGGTCCGACACCGCATCCAGGCTGTTGGCCGATATCGCCGGGAAGCCCAGCAGCTCGGCCGTATACGCCCGATCGATCGGATAGGTGGTGCCGGCGAGGGCGGCGCTACCGAGCGGCATCACGTTCGTGCGCCGCAGGCAGTCCGCCAGCCGCTCCCCGTCCCGGGAAAACATCTCGACGTAGGCCATGAAATGGTGGGCCAGCAACACCGGCTGGGCCCGCTGCAGGTGGGTGTAGCCCGGCAGAATGACGTCGAGGTGGGTCCGGGCGAGCGCGACAAAGCTGCGCTGCAGCGCGGTGAGCCGCCGGCGGATGTCGCCCAGGGCATCCCGCAGGTACATGCGCACGTCGAGGGCCACCTGGTCGTTGCGGCTGCGGCCGGTGTGGAGCTTTTGGGCCACCGGGCCGGCGACCTCGACCAGCCGCGACTCGATGTGCATGTGGATGTCTTCGAGGCGCTCATCGAAGGCGAAGCTCGCCGACTCGATTTCGCAGCGGATCTGGTTGAGCCCCTGCACGAGCGCATCGGCATCCGCTTCCGTGATGATGCCGGTCTTGGCGAGCATCCGGCAGTGGGCAATGCTGCCCTCGATGTCGTGACGGTACAGGCGTTTGTCTACATCGATCGAGGCCGTGAAGCTCTCCACGATCTGCGCCGTGCGCTCGGTGAATCGCCCCTTCCAGAGTTTTTCAGGCATGCGGATCCCTTTTGCCTTCAGCGGCGAGCATCGAACTGAAAATGCCATCCAGACACCCCATGAGCGCATCGATCTCCGCGCGGGTGATGACGAGCGGGGGGACGAAGCGCAGGATGTTGCCCTGCACGCAGTTGATCAAAAAGCCCTGCTCCATGCACTGGAGCACGAAGGGCTCGCCGTCGGTCGCCAGCCGCAGGCCGAGCAGCAGCCCCACCCCGCGCACCTCTTCGATGACCGCATGCCGGCCCTTGAGCCATTCGAGCTTCGAACGGAAGTAGTCCGAGATCGCTCGGGTGTGTTCGAGAATGCCGTCCCGCTCCATGGTCCGGCAGACCTCCAGGGCCGCCGCCGACACGATGGGCGTACCGCCGAAGGTCGAGGCGTGGGCGCCCGGCCCGAAGGCGGCTGCTACCTGCTCGCGGGCCAGCATGGCCCCCATCGGCAGGCCGTTCGCCAGCGCCTTGGCCAGCGTCATGATGTCGGGCCTCACCCCGGATTGCTCGTAGGCGAAGAGCGTCCCGGTGCGGCCCATCCCGGTCTGGATCTCGTCGAAGATCAGCAGCAGGCCGGCCTCGTCGCACAGCGCGCGGACCTGTTTCAGGTAGTCGGGCCGCGGACAGCGCACGCCGCCTTCGCCCTGCACCGGCTCGAGCATGACCGCGGCGGTGGCGGGGCCGATTTTCGCCCGAAGGCCCGCAAGGTCGTCGAAGGGCGCAAAATCGAAACCCTCCAGCAGCGGCTCGAACCCGTGCTTGACCTTTTCCTGTCCGGTGGCCGAAAGGGTTGCCATGGTCCGGCCATGGAAGGACTGCTCCATGCTGATGATCCGGAACCGCTCACCCTGCCCGGCCTCTTTGAAATATTTGCGCGTGAGCTTGATGGCGGCCTCGTTCGCCTCGGCCCCGCTGTTGCAGAAGAACACCCGGTCGGCGAAGCTGTGCGCCGTCAGCCAGGCCGCCAGTTCCATCTGGGGGACGGTGTAGAAGAGGTTGGAGACGTGCCACAGCGTGCGGGCCTGCGCGGCCAGGGCCTCCGCGATTTTCGGGTGCGCATGCCCCAGGTTGCAGACGGCGATACCGGCCACGAAATCGGTGTAGCGTTTGCCCGTGTCATCCCACAGGGTGCAACCGCTGCCCCGGGTGATCACGACCGGGAACCGCTTGTAGGTTTTGGCGATCACCTCGTTCGCCCGATCCATCATCGCGCTTGTCATTCCAAGACCTCCCTGTCTTTGAACCGCGAAAGCTCGCTTACCCCGCCGCTTGCGGCGGGATAAGCGAGCGAATCCTAAAAAAGACCGCATTCCTTACAGTCGAAGATTCCCTGCAGCTTGCTGCAGGGATCTTCAATCATCCGGCGGACTACAGAATAAACCGGCTGAGATCCTCGCTGTTGATGATGTCCTTCAGCCGGCTCTCCACATAGTGCGGGTCGACGACCACCTGCTGTTCGGGCAGGTCGGGCGCCTCGAAGAGGATCTCCTCGAGCAGCCGTTCCATGAGGGTGTGCAGCCGCCGCGCGCCGATGTTCTCGGTGCGGGTGTTCACCTCTTCGGCCAGCCGGGCGATCTCGTCCACCGCCTCCTTCGAAAAAACGATGTCGATCCCGTCGGTCTTCAGCAGCGCGGTGTACTGCAGCACCAGGGCGTTTTTCGGCTCGGTCAGGATGCGCACGAACTCCGCCCGCCCCAGGGCATCGAGCTCGACCCGGATCGGGAAGCGCCCCTGAAGCTCGGGAATCAAATCCGACGGCTTCACCGTGTGAAACGCGCCCGAGGCGACGAACAGGATGTGGTCGGTCTTGACCGGGCCGTGCTTGGTCGCGACCGTGCAGCCCTCGACCACCGGCAGCAGATCGCGCTGCACCCCTTCGCGGGAGACGTCGGGGCCATGACTCCCGTTCTTGGCGACGATCTTGTCGATCTCGTCGATGAAGATGATCCCGGCCTGCTCGACTTTTTCGATCGCGCACTTGACGACCTTTTCCATGTCCACCAAGCCCTGAGCCTCTTCATGGGCGAGCGCATCCATGGCCTCCGGCACCTTCAGCTTGCGCCGCTTGATGCCCTTCGGGAAAAGCCCGCCGAGCATGTCCTTGAAATTGATCCCCATCTCCTCCATGCCGGCGTTCGAAAAGATCTCCACCATCGGCCCGCCGCCGCGATCCTGGATTTCCAAGTCGACGTAGCGCTGGTCGAGCTTGCCCTGGCGCAGGAGACTGCGCAGTTTTTCCCGGGTGGAGGGGGGCTCGGACGCGGCCGCGGTGACCAGCTCGATCTGGTTCTCGCCGGGCTCCGGGGCACGCCCGGCCTTGGGCAATAGCAGGTCCAGCATGCGCTCCTCGGCCATCAGGCGGGCCTTTTCCTGCACGGCCTCGTGCGCGCGGGCCTTGTCGAGCGTGATGGTCATCTCGAGCAGCTCCCGCACCATCGATTCGACATCCCGGCCGACGTAGCCCACCTCGGTGAACTTGGAGGCCTCCACCTTGTGAAAGGGAGACTCCGTGAGCATCGACAGCCGGCGGGCGATTTCGGTCTTGCCGACCCCGGTCGGCCCGATCAGGATGATGTTCTTGGGCGCGATTTCATTGCGCAGCTCGACCGGCACCTGCTGCCGCCGCCAGCGGTTGCGCAGGGCCACGGCCACCGAGCGCTTGGCCTGGTGCTGGCCGATGATGTATTTGTCCAGTTCGGTTACGATCTCGGAAGGTCTCAATGTCTTCAAATTTCTTCCACCGTAATGACGTCGTTGGTGTAGACACATATGGAGGATGCGATTTTCAGCGCTTCCTCGGCAATGCTGCGCGCGTTAAGGCCGGTGTGCCGGATCAGGGCCGCCGCAGCCGCCTGGGCGGCGGTCCCGCCGGAGCCGATGCCGATCACCCCTTCATCGGGCTCGATCACGTCCCCGTTGCCCGAGATGAGGTACATCCGCTGCTCATCCGCCGCCACCATGGCGGCCTCGAGCCGCCGCAGATACTTGTCGGTCCGCCAGTCCCGGGCGAGCTCGGCCGCCGCGCGGGTGAGATTGCCGTTGTACCGTTCGAGCTTTTCCTGCAGCCGCTCCGAGAGGCTCAGGGCGTCGGCGGTGGCCCCGGCGAATCCGACGATGATCTTGTCGTTGTAGATGCGCCGCACTTTTTTAGCGCGGTGCTTGATCACGCTGGCGTTCAGCGTGACCTGGCCGTCGCCGGCGACCGCCGTCCGCCCCTGATGCCGGACGGCCAGAATGGTCGTGCCGTGATACGTCATGGCCGATTCAGCGCTTGCGTTCATCGAATTACCTGCCCCACTGTCGCTTAAAGATTGCAAAACGTTGATGGACCCGTAAACCGATGGCTTCGTATAAAGCCCAAGTTCAAGGCGCGCGATCCCCGTGGAGTGAGGCGTACGTTCAGTACGCCGCAGCGACAGCGGGGTGAAGCGCAACGCCGAAATTGGGCTTTATACGAAGCCATCGACGTTTTATTTCCGCGGATGCGCCTTGTCATAGGTCTCCATCAGCCGGTTGATGCTCACGTGAGTGTACTTCTGCGTCGTGGAAAGGTTCCGGTGCCCGAGCAGCTCCTGCACACTGCGCAGGTCCGCACCGGCATCGAGCATGTGGGTGGCAAACGTGTGGCGCAGCCCGTGGGGCGAGATCGGGGTCGCGATGCCACAGGCCACCGCCAGTTGCTTCAGGATGCGGCCCACGGATCGCGCCGTCAGCCGCTGCCGCTGACGGTTGAGAAAAATCGGCCCGTTGCGATCGGTCCCGATCCCCGTCTCGGCGCGCAGCCGTTCCCGGTAGCCCTCGACGGCATCGAGGGCCTTGCGGCCGATCGGGACCACGCGCTCCTTGCCGCCCTTGCCGAACACCCGCACGGTTGCCGCCGACGCGTCGATGTCGAACACGTCCAGCCCGGTCAGCTCCGAAACACGGATACCGCAGGAATAGAGCGTTTCGAAAATGGCCCGGTTGCGGGCCGCGAGCAGTGCGTCGCTCTCGATCGAATCCAGCAGCCGGAAAATCTCGTCGACGGTCAGATAGACCGGGATGGTCTTCTCCCGCTTGGGAGTGAGCAACCCTTCGGCCGGGTTGGCCTCAATCATGCCCTTCTTGACCAGGGACTTGAAAAAGCTGCGCAGGGTGGACAGTTTTCGCGCGACACTCGATTTCTGGTTTTTCTGGTGCAAGTACCCCAGGTATCCCCGGATCATCAGGGGGGTGACGCCATTGGGCCCGAGGTCCTTTTTCGCGCCCTTCCCGGGGGCCTGCCCGCCTTCGTTGCCGTCCAAGTAGGCGGTGAACTCCTCCAAATCCCGGCGGTAGGCGCGGCAGGTGTGGATCGAGTAGCCTTTTTCGGCGGAAAGCGACTCGACAAACGCGCTAACGGCGTCTATCAAAGCAGAAGGCGTCATCGCTGCAATCACTCGTGTCGTTGGCGGACTCGTAAAAACCCGCTGTGTGGACTATTTGAAACCGTTTAGCAGGGTGAAGTCATCACCATTGAATCAGTTCGTCGAGCTCCGCCCACGAGAACACTTCCACAAACGGGTGGGGCTTGCGGTTCCACGGCTGCGCGAACAGGACCGGTGTGATGCCGGTCGGCGCCAGCGTGAAACAGGTTTCAAGCCGGTCCTCGACGAAATGAGTGATCCCCCGGTCGAGCAGCACCTCGGTCTTGGCTTCGAACGAACCGGTCGCCACGATCGTAACACCGGCGGCATCGTCCGCGAGAAGGCCGCGCACCCAGCCGTCCACGGGGCCGATGTGCGGCCGCGCGGTAACCAGCAGCAGGGGCTCGGCCCGCCGGGCGATCCGCCGCAGGACCGCAGCCGCGCCGGGAATCGCTTTCAGCGTCCGCGTGTACCGCCCTTCCAGGATCCGGCTCAGAATACGGTCGATAACCGCCGGGTCCATGCCGATGCAGTCCACCAAGTTGTAGCAGGTGATGTCCTCGTAGCGGATCCCGCGCACGTCGAACTCGTCCCGCGCGATATCGAGGAAGAGCGCCATGGTGTCCGCAATCACCCCGTCGACGTCAAATGCGACCGACGCCGGATCGATCATCGCCTGTTCAGGCCGACGCATGCCGGGTCTTCTTCTTGAGCCGGGCGATGCGTCGCTGCAGGATCGTGGCCGTCTTGCGGTTGTTGGCCGCAACGGCCGCCAGCCGCTGGGACCGCATGGCCCGGATCTGCGCCTTGAGCTGGCGGGTCGACGCATCGGTCTTTTTCATGGGCGCCGCCTCGATGTCCTTGGCCTTGCGCAGGGCGTCCACCAGCTGTTCCTTCTTCATGCCGGACACGCCGAAGATACCCCCGGCCTCCAAGGCGACCGCCTTCAAGTCCTTGGTGGTCATTTTTTCCAGGGGGCGCCCCCAGATCTCGATTTCCTTCTTCTCGCTCATGGTCTGATCGACTCCTTCGTGTATGGCGGCAGCGGAAAACACGAACGGAGGCCGATGAGCCCCCGCCCGATGGTGACGTCAGAATGACATCGCGCTGCCGGTCGTGATAGCAGTTCGAATAGTTCCAGCGCTCGATTCCATAAACTATTTCGTTTTACCCTGTCAATAGCGAAGACGCCGCCCGGTCACAACCCCACGGTCGGAGAGTGACGTCAGGCCTTTTCCTTCTCCGACGGCTTCTGAAAAAAAGGCTTGAAAAGATCCAGCGGTATCGGGAAAAACGTCGTCGAGTTGCTCTCCGCCGCCATTTCCCGCATGGTCTGCAGGTAGCGCAGCTGCAGGGCGACGGGGTGGTTTTCGATGATGCTGGAGGCGTCCGCGAGCTTGGCGGCCGCCTGGAACTCGCCCTCGGCGTTGATGACTTTGGCGCGCCGCTCGCGCTCGGCTTCGGCCTGCCGGGCAATGGCCCGCTGCATCTCTTGGGGTAAATCGATTTGTTTGAGTTCGACGGTGGTGACCTTGATACCCCAAGGGTCGGTGTGGGTGTCCAGGATCTCCTGGAGCTTGGCATTGATTTTGTCGCGTTCGGCCAAAAGGTCGTCGAGCTCGGCCTGGCCGCAAACGCTGCGCAGGGTCGTCTGGGCGAGCTGGCTCATGGCGTAGGCGTAGTTCTCCACCTGCACGATCGCCTTCACCGGGTCGACGACGCGGAAGTAAAGCACCGCGTTGACCTTGACCGAAACGTTGTCCCGGGTGATCACGTCCTGCGGGTCCACATCCAGCGCCACCAGCCTCAGGCTCACCTTGACAATACGGTCGATGATGGGGATCAAAATGATCAGGCCGGGTCCCTTCGCGGCAATGATCCGGCCGAGGCGGAAGATCACCCCTCGCTCGTATTCGTTGAGAACCTTCAACGCGGCCGATAGAAAAAACAGGATCAGCAAAACGACTGCCAGTCCGACGTACATGGAAACCTCCTTTTGAAGATCCCTGCAGCAAGCTGCAGGGACTCTTCGACCTTAAGGAATGCGTTCGCTTTCGCGGTTCAAGCCGGTTTGCGATACGGACCGCCCGGGTTATGCCTGGCGGGACGCCTCGGCCGGTTCCACCTCCAACAGCAGGCCCGTGACCTTGACCACTCGCACCGGCACGTTTTCGTCGATGGCCATTGAGGCGACGGCGTTCCAGAGCTCGCCATGGACGAAGACCTTGCCGCGGGGCGCCAACGCTTTCTTGACGACCCCGATTTCGCCCACCAGCCCGGCGGAGCCGGTCACCGGCGTGGCCACCTGGGAGCGGAACACCAGGAGGGCCACGGCGGTGAAAAAACCGGAAATCAGGATCAGTGTCGGCGCGAGCACGCCCCAGGCGAGCCGGCTTTCGGGGCTTTCCCCCTCGAACAGCATGAGGGAGCCCAACAGCAGGGAGATGATCCCGGCGACACTCAGCAACCCGTAGCTTGCGATTTTCATCTCCATGATGAAAAAGATGATCGCGAGAACGATGAGCATGATCCCCGCATAGTTGACCGGCAGCGTCTGCAGGGCAAAGAAGGCGAGCACCAGGCAGATCCCGCCGACCACCCCGGGAAAGACGGCCCCGGGGTGCGAGAACTCAAAGTACAGCCCCGCGAGCCCGAGCATCAACAGGATGTAGGCGATGTTGGGGCTGCTGATCGTCTTCAGGATCTTGGTCCGCAGGTCCTCCTCGAGCACGGTCTTCCGGGGGATATCGAGGCGCAGGGACCCTTTGCCCGCTATGGTTCGGCCGTTGATCTGCCGGATGAGGTCGTCCGTGTCCTGGGCGATCAGGTCGATGACGTTCTCTTTCAGCGCCTCGGTTTCGGTGGCGGAGATGCTCTCACGGATCGCCCGCTCCACCCACTGCGGGTTGCGGCCCCGGTGTTCGGCGACACTCTTGGCCTGGGCCACCATGTCGTTGACGACTTTATCGGACATCGTGCCGCCGATCTCCTGCCCCCCCGCCCCGACCGGGTGGGCCGCCCCGATGTTGGTGCCCGGGGCCATGGCGGCGATGTCGGCGGCCATCGTGATCATCACCCCGGCCGACGCCGCTCGCGCGCCGCCCGGTGCCACGTAGACGACCACCGGCACGCTGCTGGCGAGGATGTCCTGGACGATCCGGCGCATGGACTCGGCCAGCCCGCCGGGGGTGTCCAGCTCGATGACGATGCAGGCGGCCGGCAGCTTCTCGGCGCTCTTGATGCCGTGGTGAATGAACTCGGCCGTTCCCGGGCTGATGGCGTCCGCCACGCGGATGATGTAAACCTCATTTACATTGCCGAACGCCCCGCCGAGCCCGAAAAGAAACACGGCCAGGAGAACCCCTGCGGCGATGTTAGCCTTCATACGGGTATTCCTTCATCAACAGCTTCATGTCCTCCCACACTTCGCGCTTTTTCTCCGGGTTGCGCAGGAGGTAGGCCGGGTGAAAGGTGGGCAGGACCCGGATGCCCTGGAGTTCGAAAAATCGCCCCCGCAGCCGCGAAATCGACTCGGTCGTGTTCAAGAGGCTCTGGGCGGCGCAGCCGCCGAGCAGGCAGATGAGAACGGGCCGGATCGCGGCGATCTGGCGCCGCAGGAACGGGGCGCAGGTGGCGATTTCGTCCGGCTCCGGCTGGCGGTTTTCAGGCGGACGGCACTTCACCATGTTGGCGATATAGACCTCCTCACGGCGGAGGTTGATCGCTGCGATGATGCGGGTCAAGAGCTGCCCGGCCGCCCCGACGAACGGCTCCCCGGCCCGGTCCTCATCCTGACCCGGGCCCTCGCCGATGAACATGAGCCGGGCCTGCGGGCTGCCGGCCCCGAAGACGATGCGGGTCCGGCTCCGGCAAAGTTTGCAGCGCTGGCAGTCGCCGATGTCCTCCCGGATCACTTCCAGGCTTTCAGTCGACTGAGGCTGAGGCTGAACCTGCGACTGGCGCGGGGGCCGTCGCCGGCCCCAGGAGTGCAGGGTGTTTAGCGCCTCCGGCGCGCAGTCGAATCCCCTGACCCCGCTGTCCGCAAGCTCGCGCAGCGTGCGCGCCAGCTCGTCGATGGTCTGGACGAACTTCTGCGTGTCTACCATGTTCACCGCGGCGAGTCGTCCGCCGCCCTTACTTGCGGATGCCGGTATCGACGGAATCGTTTGACGGCACGACCCAGATGTCCGCGAACGTCTGGAAGGTTCCGTCCTCGATGAGGATCACGCACATGCGCTTGGCTTTCTGGTACATCAAAAACGACTGCGGCGCACGCAGCTCGCTCACCATCTGCCAGCCGTCGTTCGGCATGTTGGTCTTGAAAAACCGCATGAGTGAAGTCGCGTCAACGCGGCCGGACATTCGCAGCAGGCCCATCGGCTGGCCGGCGCCGCTGTAGACGAACGACGCGTCGCGGTCGACGAGCATGTCCCGCGGCACCAGCACGTCCTCGAACTCGCGCACGTCGGGCAGGCGTTTCTGGGCTTCGACCTTCTTGGTGTCCCCCTTGTCCATGCTCTGGCAGGCGGCGAACACCATCAGGATCATCGCCAGGGTGATAAGTTTCCCGACAGTGGCACCCTTTTTCATCTGATTCACCGAATCCTCCTTTCATGTGTCGCCGGCCGAAGATCCGCCGGCGGGTGTCGTCTTCCTCAAATACCAGTCGTAGGTCGCAGCGATGCCGCGATCGAAATCAATGGCAGGCTTCCACCCCAACGCCTTCAGCCGCGAAACGTCCAGGACTTTGTGGGGGGTGCCGTCCGGTTGGGCCGAATCCCAGGTAAAATCGCCGTCAAAGCCCACCACCGACTTCAGGTGTTCAGCCAGCGCGCGGATGCTCAGATCCTGTCCGCAGCCCACATTGATGTGGATCATCTGCACCGGGGCGCCGGCCGGCAGCGAGGCCCGGGCCGCGGCATCGGTCTGGCACACGCGTTGGTAGTCTTCATCCGGCAGCTTCATGATGAACAGGCAGGCGGATGCCAGATCATCGACGTGCAGAAACTCCCGTCGGGGGGCTCCCGTCCCCCACACGGGAACCGTGTGGGGGCGCTGCCGCAGGCTCTCCATGAGCCCGGCCGGGATGGGGCCGAATACGGCTGCATCGCTCGCAATCGCTTGCCAATTGCCGCGCCGGGCCAGTTTGGCCAGGTGCAATTTACGCAACAGCGCTGGAAGCACATGGGAGTTTTCGAGATCGAAGCTGTCCTCCGGCCCGTAAAGGTTGGTCGGCATCGCCGCCCGGAAGCGGGTCCCATGCTGGCGATTGTAGGATTCACAGAGCATGATGCCGGCGATCTTGGCCAAGGCATAGGGAGCGTTCGTCGGCTCCAGGTAACCGCTCAGCAGATATTCCTCGCGCATGGGCTGGGGGGCGTGCTTGGGGTAGATGCAGGAGCTGCCCAAGAAAAGCAGCCGCGCCACACCGGCCTCCCAGGCGGCGCGGATGACATTCGCCTCGATCATGAGGTTCTGATAGAGGAAATCCGCGGGATACGTGCTGTTGGCATGAATGCCGCCCACCTTGGCCGCAGCGATAAACACCGCGTCGATGTTCGCCTGCCGAAAAAATTCGTTGACGGCGTTCTGGTTGGTCAAATCCAGCTCGGAGCGGGATCGCACCAGGAGGTGGTGGTAACCGTCCGCCTGCAGCCGCCGCACCAGCGCTGAGCCGACCATCCCCCGATGGCCGGCCACGAAAATGCGGGCATCCGCGGGCAGGCGGCCGCACCCCATCTCATGGTTTTTGTTTTCTGAGGCAAACGGCTTCATTTCATGCCCATTCGCGGGGTCGCGGATCCAGCGTATTTTCGGCTCGCGGTGAGTTGGGTCTGAAGCGACCCCCATCGTGATGAAAGCGTACCGTGCCGGCGCTCCGTCCAACGCGGAAGGCCCCGGTAGTGTCACCCCAGATTATTCGAAAACGAATGAAGGCACAACCCTTTTTTGAATCGGCGCGGGGATCACGTCTCGTAGTGGTTGAAGGTTTTGAAACCCTCCTGCAGGCAGAGGGCGTCGCGTTCGGCTTCCTTGAGATCGGCGCGCACCATCTCCTCGACGAGTTTCTCGAACGTGACCTGCGGCTCCCACCCCAGCTGCTGCCGGGCCTTGGTGGCATCCCCCAGAAGCGTGTCCACTTCGGCCGGGCGGAAGTAGCGCGCGTCCACGGCCACGATGGCTTTTCCGGTCGCAACGTCAAGGCCTTTCTCCTCGAGTCCCTCGCCCTGCCAGCCGATGCGCAGACCGATGCACATGCCGGCGGCTTCGATGAACTCCCGGACCGAATGCTGGCGCCCGGTGGCGATCACATAATCTTCGGGCGTCGCCTGCTGGAGCATCAGCCATTGCATGCGGACATAATCCCGCGCGTGCCCCCAGTCCCGCCGGGCGTCGAGATTACCGACGAAAAGGGTATCCTGCAGGCCCAACTTGATTCGGGTCAGCGCCCGGGTGATCTTGCGGGACACAAAGGTCTCTCCGCGGATCGGCGATTCGTGGTTGAAAAGGATGCCGTTGCAGGCATACATGCCATATGCTTCGCGGTAGTTGATCGTGATCCAGTAGGCGTAGAGTTTGGCGGCCCCGTAAGGCGAACGCGGGTAAAAGGGGGTCTTTTCGGTTTGGGGCACCTCCTGCACCTGGCCGAAGAGCTCGGACGTGGAGGCCTGGTAAAAGCGGGTTTTGTGCTCGAGTTTCAGGATGCGAATGGCTTCGAGCAAACGCAGCGTGCCCAGCCCGTCGGTATTGGCGGTGTATTCGGGCGTCTCAAAGGACACCATGACATGGCTTTGAGCGCCCAGGTTATAGATCTCATCGGGCTGAACCTCCTGGATGATCCGGATCAGGTTCGTGGCATCCGTGAGGTCGCCGTAATGCATGAAAAAACGAACGCCGGCTTCATGCGGATCGCGGTACAGGTGGTCCACACGACCCGTGTTGAAGGACGAGGCGCGGCGCTTGATGCCGTGAACTTCGTAGCCTTTTTTCAAAAGATACTCGGCGAGGTACGCGCCGTCCTGCCCGGTGACACCGGTAATCAACGCACGTTTCATGCGGAAACCTCCTCCGGCAAAATGGTTTACCCGTTATGATCCGGGAGAAATTTTCTGAAATAGTCGATGGTGCGTCGCAGGCCTGTTTCCAGTTCGATGGTGGGTTGCCAGCCGAACTGCTGCCGGGCCAGGCCGATGTCAGGCCGCCGCTGGGTCGGGTCGTCGGCCGGAAGCGGCTGGAAGACGATTTGCGAACGCGACCCCGTCAACCCGATCACCTTCTCGGCCAACTCGCGGATGGTGAACTCGCTGGGATTGCCGAGGTTGACCGGCCCGATAAAACCGTGGGGGTTGTTCATCATCCGAAATAGCCCCTCGATCAAATCGTCCACAAAGCAGAAGGAGCGGGTCTGGCTGCCGTCACCGAAGACCGTGATGTCCCGACCCGTGAGCGCCTGCATGATGAAGTTGCTGACCACCCGACCGTCGTTGGGGTGCATGCGCGGTCCATAGGTATTGAAGATGCGCACCACGCGAATGTTGAGTTTGTGCTGGCGGTGGTAATCGAAGAACAGGGTCTCTGCGCAGCGCTTGCCTTCATCGTAGCAGGAGCGCAGCCCGATGCAGTTGACGTTCCCCCAGTAGTCTTCGGTCTGGGGGTGCACGGTGGGGTCGCCGTATACCTCGGAGGTTGACGCTTGGAGAATCCGGGCCTTGACGCGTTTGGCTAACCCCAGCATATTGATCGCTCCGTGAACATTGACCTTGGTGGTCTGCACCGGGTCGTTCTGGTAGTGGATCGGCGAGGCCGGGCAGGCCAGGTTATAGATTTCGTCGACCTCCAGGTATAGCGGAAACGTGATATCGTGCCGGATGAGCTCGAAGTCAGGATGGCTCAACAGGTGCGCAATGTTGCGCTTGGAGCCGGTGTAAAAATTGTCACAGCAGATAACGTCACAGCCTTCCTCGAGCAGCCGCTCGCAGAGGAACGACCCCAGGAAGCCCGCCCCGCCCGTAACCAGGACACGTTTGCGAAGGTGCATCTCGATTCCTTTCGTGGGTTCCAAACGATTTTGGCTTTGTTTGACCTTCAGTCTATCTACCTTTAGTCTATCTACCTGAGTAGTTACAGTAGATATACCACAGAATCAGCGCAAAGCACAACCGTCAAGATCAATTTTCCATTAATTTTTAGCATGTTATGAGATCTTATCTGAAGACCTGATGCTTGATTTTCGACAGCCAAACAGCGGGAGAGTTCCCTCCGGACGTGGAACTTCGGATCACCGCAAAAAATACCCAATTTTTATGTTGAAATCCTATTTTCGGGGTGATAGATATGCTGTTTCTGAAATTCAGAAGTCAGTAATAATCCGTTCTCCGCGGAGGTGGCCATGGATAATTTTACGTTCGGAATGACCCTGCTGGTCGTCGGGATGGGAGGCACGCTGGTTGCGCTGGGGGCACTCGCCCTGATCATGGGTCTCCTGAAAAAGATTTTCCCGTATAAAGAAGAGAGCTCTAACTAGCGAGTCGAAAGCGAGGTTGCGCCATGTTCGAAGCGATTGTGAATGGCTTGAGTGGTCTGACGGCGGGTGTCGCCAACCTGCACTGGTCCAATCCGGTGATGATTGCGATCGGCTGCCTCTTTCTTTTCCTGGGGATTAAGAA
>JBFYWS010000093.1:0-4038 GCA_041310935.1 Desulfobacteraceae bacterium
GCCGATGCGAGCACTCCCACCTCTTTTTTGCCGCCGGCTTCGCACACCGTCACGCACTCGTTGCAGCCCAGGACGAGAAGGCTGCGCACATCCTTGACCTGCTCGATGATCTCTTCGATCGGTTTCTTGTCGGCCACAATCATTGGCTGCTCCTCCTTTTCAACTCGGCCCCACAGACGCAGGACCTTCCCGACGGCCCGGTGACGCCATGCGTCAGGGATGGGCCGCGGGGGATGACGCGTCCGGGGCCGCTTTCATGGCCGCCCGAGCCCCGCGGATGGGGTTGGGGCCGGCGTTCATCACCGCCGCGTGCATCTCCTCGGCGAAGCGCACGAAAAGCGGCGCGTCGCTCGAAGACAGATTGCACATGCGGATGCGGCTGCCGCCGATCCCGATCCGGTCGAGCAACTGCTGCGCCTGCTCCACGCGCTTCTTGGCGCGGAAGTTTCCGTTCTGGTAGTGGCAGTCACCCTCGCGGCAGCCCACCACGTAGACGCCGTCCGCCCCACGCTCGAAACACCGCAGCAGGTGCAGCACATCCACCTTGCCGGTGCAGGGTACGCGGATGATCCGTACCGAACTGGGGTAATTCAGTCGCATCGAACCTGCCAGGTCCGCGGCCGTGTACCCTCAGAAGTTGCAGCAGAACGCCACGATCACGGGATCGAACTGGGGTGTCATATGCTATCCTCCGCTTTCAATACCTTCAAATCGTCTGCTTTGAAGGGTCCGAGGGGTCGAGGGGTCCAGGGTTCAAGGGAAGGCGCCATGTCTTTTTTTTGCTCGGCCCCTTGACCCCTTGAATCCTTGAACCCTTTTTCTACATGACTCCCTCCAGGAGAGCATCCACCTTGCAGAGCAGCTGCTCGTCCTCGTACCAATTGAGCTCGATGGCCTTGGCCGGGCACTCCGCCGCGCAGATGCCGCACCCGTGGCAGAGCGCCTCGTCGATGTGGCTCACACCCTCTTCGTTGATCCGCGGCACGTGGTACGGGCAGGAGCGCACACAGATCAGACAGGCGGCGCACACATCCGGGTTGACCCTGGCCGTCACGGCCGACAGCGTCAGGCGGCTCTTGGACAGGAACGTGATCGCCCGGGAGGCCGCCGCATGGGCCTGGCCGATCGATTCGTTGATGAGCTGCGGGCTGTGGGCGGTGCCGCAGATGAAGAGCCCTTCGGTCGCCATATCCACCGGCCGCAGCTTGACGTGCGCCTCCATGAAATGCCCCTCGGGCGTGCGCGCCAGTTTGACGATCGAGGAAAGCTCCTCGGTGTCGGAAGGCACCAGCCCGGCGCTCAGGGCCAGGAGGTCGGCATCCACCTGAAGTTCCCGGCCGATGATCCGGTCGCGGAACGTTACGGTCACCCCGCCGTCGCGGGTTTCGACCCGGGGCGGGGCGTCGGCATCGTAACGGAAGAAGAGCACGCCCTTGCGCCGAGCCTGCTCGTAGTAGTCTTCGAGCAGGCCGTAGGTGCGCATGTCGCGATAGAGGATGAAGACCTCGGCGGTGGGGGCGAGGTCCTTGATGTGGATGGCATTCTTCACCGCGGCCTGGCAGCAGATGCGCGAGCAGTTTGGGTTTTGCTCGTTGCGCGAGCCCACGCACTGGATCATGACCACCTGAGACAGGCCCTGCGCGCCGCGTTCCTGGAGTCTTGCCCCCAGCTCCACCTGGGTCGCGACGTGCTCGCTCTCACCGTAGCCGTATTCGGTGGGCTTGTACTCCGTCGCACCGGTGGCGAGAATCACGACGCCGTGGTCAATCTTGCGCTCGTACATGCCGGGACCGACCAGGACCTCGGTGGTGAAGTTGCCCTTGAACCCGCCGAAGCCCACGATGAGGGAGCGCGTCAGCGCCTGGATCCGGGGGTGGGTCTGCACCCGGCCGATCAACTCCTGCAGGTAGCGCTGGATATCCCAGCCTTCGATGGTGGCGTGGAGGCGATGGGCCATGCCGCCCAGTCGTTCCTCCTTTTCCACAAGAACCACTTCATAGCCCTGGTCGGCGATGGACAGGGCGGCGTTCATTCCGGCAATCCCCCCGCCGATGACCAGGGCCCGCGGGTTGACCGGGATGACCTTCTCCGTCAGCGGGTTGAGCGTCGCGGCTCGGGCCGTTGCCATCGCCACCAGTTGCTTGGCCTTGGCGGTGGCCTGCATCGGCGTCTGGCTGTGCACCCAGGAGTCCTGGTTGCGGATGTTGGCCATTTCGAAGAGGTATTTGTTCAGCCCGGTCCCCTCGAGGGTGTCCATGAAAATGCCTTCATGGGTCTTCGGCGAGCAGGCGGCCACCACCACCCGGTTCAGACGGTGCTCGGCGATCGCCTGTTTCATCAACTCCTGGGAGTCCTGGCTGCACGTGAACAGGTTCTGCCCCGCGAAGACCACGTTCGGCAGCGTCCGGGCATATTCCTGAACCCCTTTGACGTCCACCACGCTCGAGATGTTCACCCCGCAGTTGCAGACGAACACGCCGATGCGCGGCTCCACACCGCTGATGTCGATCTCCGCCGGGAGTTCCACTTGCCGGGTCAGGGTGTTGCGGGCCGTCCCCAGCATCCGACCGGCCAGGCAGGCGGCCGCACTGGCTTCGGCCACCGATCCGGGGATGTCCTTGGGTTGCTGAAAGACGCCGCAGGCGAACACCCCGGGCCGCGAGGTGGCCACCGGCAGGAACGGCGGGGAGACGGCGAAGCTGTAACGGTCCACATCGACGGCGAGGCGTTTTGCCAGTTCACGGGTCTCCGGCGCCACCTGCAGGCCCACCGAGAGGACCACCATGTCGAACTCCTCCTCCCGGAGCTCGCCCTTCTCGTCCACATAGCGCAGCCGCAGCGAACGCCCGGGCCCGGCCTCGTCGACGCTGTGCACGCGCGCGTTGATGAAGCGCACCCCGGCCGAGTCTTTCGCCCGGTTGTAATACTTCTCATAGTCTTTGCCGAAGGTGCGGATGTCCATGTAGAAAATGGCGCAGTCCAGCTCCCCGTGGGCGTGGTCCTTGGCGATCATCGCGTCCTTGATGGCGTACATGCAGCACACCGACGAGCAATAGCCGTTGCCGGAGCGGTTGAGGTCGCGGGAGCCCACGCACTGCAGCCAGGCGATCTTCTTGGGTTCCAATCCGTCCGAGGGCCGCACCAGGTGACCCATGGTGGGGCCCGAGGCGCTCAGGAGGCGTTCGAACTCCAGGCTGGTGAGGACGTCCGGGTTCTTCTGGTAGGGGTAGACGTTGGCGAGCACGGCGGGGTCGAACGGTTCGCTGCCGGGGCAGAGAATGACCGAGCCGACCTGAAGGTCGCGGGTGACCGGCACCTGGTGATGGTCGACGGCCTTGGCGAGGCAGGCGTCGACGCACTGCAGGCATTCGCAGCAGTAGCCGCAGTTCACGCAGCGTCCGGCCTCCGCGCGCCCGGCGGGCTCGTCGAAGCCCAGTTCGACCTCGTTGAAGTTGCCCCGGCGCTGCTCCAGCGGCAGCTCGGGCATCCGGGCCCGGGGACGGCGGATCTCGTTTTTCGGGATGGGCCGATAGAGAGCGTTCTCCAGGGCGACGGGCTCCCGTCCTGCGGCCGCGTCGCGGCCCTCGATGTAGCGCAGAATCGATTCGGCTGCTTCCTTGCCTGCGGCGACCGCACCGATGGCGACCCACGGGCCGGTCTGCAGATCGCCGCCGGCGAAGACACCCGCGCGCTCGGTGGCGTATGTGACCGCGTTGACCTCGACGGTGCCATAGCGCGAGAAGGTGAGGCCGGTGATGGTTTCAAGGGCCGTGAGGTCCGGCCGTTGGCCGATGGCCGGGATCAACTGATCGCATTCGATCTCAAACTCGCTGCCGGGGATGGGGACGGGCCGCTTGCGGCCGGAGGAATCCGGTTCGGTCAGCTGCATGCGGATGCAGCGCAGCCCGATCACCCGGCCGTCCCGGGTCAACACTTCCTGGGGCGCGGCGAGATAGGTGATGCCCACCCCCTCGGCCTCCGCCGCCTGGATCTCCTCCTCCCAGGCCGGCATCTCGCTGCGGGTGCGGCGGTAGATGA
>JBFYWS010000094.1:0-3441 GCA_041310935.1 Desulfobacteraceae bacterium
ACCCCGAAGGCCAGGATCAGCTCGATGTCGGCGGTTTTGGATGGACCCGAAATGAGCAGCATGTTCGTGGGCATGTCGGCCGGCCAGTTTCCGGCGCGCATGGCATCGTCCAGCGAGGCGAAGATCTCTTCGGCCCTGAGGACCGCGATGTGGATCGGCGGCACGAGGGACATCAGCCGGGGCTCTTCGGCCGTCGGCCTCAGGATGAGTGCACCTGTGTCCGCGACGGCCCCGGCGGCGGCGGTGACGGCGGCCTCCACGGCAAAGAGCCTTTCCTTGAACGTTTCGACCGGTCCGGCGTAGGCCACGAGCTCGGGAGATCCGGCGGCGTCCGTTTCCCAGGCGTGTTGCAGGGCCTCGCCGATTGCGGTCTGCGGGGCGTAGAGCAGGGTCGCGACTTTTCGCACCGTCAGAATTTCTTTCAGGCGCTCGAGCCAGGCTTCGGAGGGAACCAGGTGGACTTCGGCCCGCACCGCCTCCATGCGGGATTTGAGGCGTGCGGCCCGCTCGCCGCGCGCCGGCGCGTCGGTGGGCGGCGGCACCGACGGGGGGCGGGGAAGCTCCGGCCGGGGGGCATTGCGCAGCCGGGCGAGGATGCGGTCGCGTGGGGTCTCACTCATCGGCAACCCCCTTCTTCTTCAGTCGGCGGTGCAGGCTCCTAACGGCAAACTTGGGTTCTTCCCGGAAACGCATCCAGCGCTCCAACGGCCCCACCGGCGGCAGGAAATCGCCGATTGCGCCGAGAACGGCATTCATCATCCGGTTCAGCCACGGCCGTGTGTTCACCAGCACCCAGCCTTGCCAGGCGAGCCGCTCCGCCAGGCTGCTCCGGCAGCCGTGGCCGGGGACAGCACTCGTCGGCGCCCGGGAATAGCTCTCGTCGCGCAGGCGTCGCAGCAGGGCGGTGATCGGGATCTTGACCGGGCAGACCTCCTCGCAGGCCCCGCACAGGCTCGAAGCGGTGATGAGCGGCGCGGCCTTCTCCAACCCCTCGACCTGGGGGTTGAGGATCTTGCCGATCGGCCCGGGATAGACAAAGCCGTAGGCGTGGCCGCCGATGCGGGTGTAGACCGGGCAGTGGTTCAGACACGTGCCGCAGCGCACGCACTGCAGGGTCTGGCGCAGCTGCGGGTCGGCGTAGATCCGCGAGCGGCCGTTGTCCAGGATGACCAGGTGGACTTCCTGCGGGCCGTCCTTCTCCCCCGGTCGCCGCGGCGATGTGATCAGGTTCACATACGTGGTGACGAGCTGTCCGGTGGCCGATCCGGTCAGGAGCCGCAGCAGGGGCGGCAGGTCTTCGAGCTTTTCGACCACTTTTTCGAGCCCCATGACCGCGATGTGGACCGCGGGCAGGGTCGTGCACATGCGGCCGTTGCCTTCGTTTTCCACCAGGCACAGGGTCCCGGTCTCGGCCACGGCGAAGTTGACGCCACTTACCCCCACGGCGGCCTCGTAGAACCGGCGGCGCAAGGTGCGGCGCGCAATGGCGTTGAGCTCGGTCACCTCCTCGGTGTAGGGCGTGCCCGGCAGCTTCTCGTGGAAGATGTGTGCGATCTGGCTTTTGTTCTTGTGGATGGCCGGGACGATGATGTGGGAGGGGGTCTCGCCGTTCAACTGGATGATGAACTCGCCGAGATCGGTTTCGATGGGCTCGACGCCGTGGGCGGCGAGGTAGCTGTTCAGGTGCATCTCCTCGGACACCATGGATTTGCCCTTGATCACCCCGGTCGCGCTGTGGGCGTTGACGATGTCGAGTACGATGCGGTTGGCCACGGCCGGGGTCTCGGCCCAGTGCACGCGGATCCCGTTGCGGGTGCAGTTGGCCTCGAGCTCTTCCAGTAGCTCCGGCAGCCGGCTCAGGGCGCGCTGTTTGATGGCCTGGCCCCGCGCACGCAATTGTTCGGTTTCAGCCTCATCGCTGAAGACGGCCTTGCGCTTCATGATGAAGCTGCCCATGGCGAAGGCGAAATTCTTGCGCAGCTGGTCATCGGCCAGCGCACGCTCGGCGCTTTGCTCGAAACTCTCAGTCCCCATCATGGATCCTCTCCCAGATGAACTCCGCCAGGTGCTGGCCGGAGACGGGAAGCTCCCGGTGGGCGATGGCGCCGGTGATGTTCAGCAGGCAGCCGCAGTCGCCTGCAATCACCCGCGGCGCGCCGGTCGCCAGGATGTCCTCCACCTTGTCATAGACCATGGCCCCCGAGATGGCCGGGTGCTTGACGGCGAAGGTGCCGCCGAATCCGCAGCACTCGCGCTCGCGTTCGAGCTCCACCAGTTCGAC
Organism: Desulfobacteraceae bacterium; assembly: GCA_041310935.1. Classification (GTDB taxonomy): domain Bacteria; phylum Desulfobacterota; class Desulfobacteria; order Desulfobacterales; family SpSt-501; genus SpSt-501. The sequence goes on from JBFYWS010000094.1 coordinate 2,282, forward strand.
GTTCGAAAGCTGCCGGATCAGGCTCTTGGAATCCTCGATCACCCGCATCTCCCGCAGGGCGTGGCAGGAGGTGTGCCAGGTGATTTTCAGGGGCTGGCCGCGGTCCTCGAGCCGCACACCGAGCACCCGCACCATGAACTCGGACCACTCGAACACGCGGGCGGCGAACCGCTCGGCCTCGGCCTGCTCCGCCGCGCCGGCAAAGAGCGTCGGGTAGTGGTGCTTCATCATCCCGGCGCAGGACCCGGAGGGCACCACGATGGGGATCTCTTCATGGAAGGCCCGGATCTGCCGGCGGGCGACGGTCCGGGCTTCTTCGGGAAAGCCGGAGTTATAGGCCGGCTGCCCGCAGCAGGACTGGCCGCGGGGAAAGATCACCCGCACACCTTCGCGTTCGATCAGCCGGATGGCGGCCAATCCGGCCTCGGGGTAAAACGAGTCGATCAGGCAGGTGCCGAAGAAATAGACTCTGGAGGGTTTCGGTGATTCAGGAGTCATGTCGATACGCCCACGTTGTCGAAATCCGGTCGTCGTGCGGCCGAGCCATCGGCCCATCTTGTTAAACCCAACGGTTCATGATATCAAAGGGCTAACACAATCGTGCGCGGAAATAAAGCCAAAACCGCAGCCGTGGGGGGCTTTCCGCATGCAGAAAAAGATTCTGGTAGCCGTCGACGGTTCTCCCTCTGCGTGTCAGGCCGTCGACTATGCCGGCCGGCAGATCGAAACCCGGACCGACACGACGCTGCTCAGCGTCGGCGAGACGATCCTCGAGGCCGCGCGGGAGGGGGGCTTCGGCGCCATCGTCATGGGTCGTCGCGGAATCAACAAGTCCTTTTTCGAGGGTGTTGAAAAACCGCGCAGACGCAGGAACCGGAACGGCAGGGAACGCAAGGAAAGGAGAGGTGAAGCCCATGATCCCGCAGATCAAGAAAATTCTTTTCACCACGGACCTTTCGAAACAGGCCCGATACGCCTTCAACTACGCCGTGGGGTTCGCCAACCAGTACGGTGCGAGCCTGACGATCCTCTACGTCATGGAGGATCTCTCGCCCGCCCAGAGCGCCAACCTGCAGGGGTTTATCGGCGATGAGCGCTGGGAGGGTCTGCGTCAATCCCACGAGCAGGAGGTGCGGCAGATCCTGATCGGCAAGAAAAAA
>JBFYWS010000550.1:0-6106 GCA_041310935.1 Desulfobacteraceae bacterium
AAAAAATGAAGGCTAAGATTGCGGCGGCTGCGGGCGAGGCTGCCGCCAAGATGATCCATGCGGCGGTGGTATTTGAAGTGTACGAGATCCGCCCGTTGGCTGATTTCGGGCAAGGGTGGGAAAAGTCGATCGGTTGATTTCTGGCAGGCTGAAAGCCTCAAGTAATATATGAACGCTCGCCCCGAGAGCGTCAAACAACAAGGGCGGCCGGGGAACATCCCGCCGCCCTTAGTTTCGCATGCGATTCTGCCCTGAGGATCGGGGCATGACCCTGGTGGGTCTCAGCCCTTCTTCTCCTCCTCGAGTTTCTCCGCTTCCTTCTCCTTTTTTTCTTCCTCGGTGGCGCCCTTGAAGTTCTTGATGGCCTTGCCGATTCCGGAACCGATGTCCGGCAGCTTACCGGCGCCAAAAATGATGAGAATGATCACCAGGATGATGATGAGCTCCGGCATACCGATTCCAAACATGGTGCTACCTCCTGTACCTCAGGGCTTCTTGAATTCCTGAATCAGCCTTAAAAATTCTTTGGATTTGACGTAGCGGTCGACGCTGCCCTGGTAGTCGATCCATTTACGCCAGGCGTCGAGCCACTCGTCGTTGTGCCAGTAGCAATCCGGATCACCCCGCCCCTGCAGGCGTTCGATGTAATCCTGGTATTCATCCTCGCAGGCCTCGCAGAACTTGTAGGGGAAGCGCGAGTGGGGGCAGCGCTCCGAGGTGCCGGCGGCCCCCGCTTCGATCTGGGTTCCGCACTTTTCACACTTGAGGCTGCAACCGGTGCACTGCAACACCCGCCGCACGATAGCGCCCTTTTGCTGGCGCCGCACGGCCGCTTTCTTTTCGCGGGCGACTTCGATCTTGTCGTCGAGGGGGATGATGTCGGCCAAAGAAAACCTCGCGGCGGATGGTGCTTAAAAGCGCTTCCCAACGGCGCATATATAACATCGGCCCGATGGGCTGTCAATTCATAGAACTGGCGGGAACAGCGCCCTCGAACCTTGACACTCCTGTGGTGATTCGACTATAGCATGCGTGACGACATTTTATGAGTTCATCAACACCCTGTTAACGTCGTCAACCCAGGAGGGCGCCATGCCGCTGCACGTCGTACAACACCCCTTGATCAAGCACAAGATCGCCCTGGCACGCGAGAAGAATGTGACGACGAAAGACTTCCGGGAGCTTGCCTCGGAGATCGCCACCCTGCTGACCTACGAGGCCACCAAGGATCTGGAGACCGAAAAGGAAACCATCCAGGGCTGGGCCGGCCCCGTGCAGGTGGAAAAGATCAAGGGCAAGAAGATCACGGTGGTCCCGATCCTGCGGGCCGGGCTCGGCATGATGCCGGGCGTGCTGAACCTCATCCCCTCGGCCAAGGTGAGCATCGTGGGGCTTTACCGCAACGAAGAGACCCTCGACCCGGTGCGCTATTATGTCAAGCTTGCCAAGAACATGGATGAGCGCATCGCCCTCATTCTCGACCCGATGCTCGCCACCGGCGGCTCAACCGTGGCCGCCATCGATCTGCTCAAGGAGTCCGGCTGCAAGCAGATCAAGGGCATCTTCATGGTGGCCGCACCCGAAGGCATCCGCCGCGTGGAAAAAGCCCACCCGGACGTGGCCATGTACGTCGCTGCCGTGGACGAGAAACTGAACGACATCGGCTACATCCTCCCCGGTCTGGGGGACGCCGGCGACAAGATTTTCGGCACGAAATAGATACCATCGCCAGGAATTGCTCACCGGCGCTTCGGCGCCGGTTTTTTTGCCCCTCGGACTTCAGCCAACGATCCGGCGCAAACTGCAGCGCTGCCTTGTCAAACCTCTTGCCGCGTGTTAACAACGACGCGTTGCACGGGGTCTATTATTAAGGAGGAATCTCCCATGAACCGCAGACGTTTCCAGGGCAACGGCCTGCCCTTTCTGATCGGGAGCCTTCCGGTGCGGGATCACGCCGAGGCCGCCGCCCTGGTCTGGGAATACACGCCGGAGATACCCCTCTGGGCCCAGCTGCCCGCAAGGCCCGGCGAGGGCATGATGGACCAGTTCACGACCGGCCTTCCCGGCTGGGTCGAAAAAGACGGCAGCTCCTTCGTCGATACCGAAGCTTCGGGCTTTGCGGATGACATGCTGCGCTTCTACGAGGGCTTTCTCGCGGTGCAGGCAGACCGCGGCGGTCCCGGGACGTCGCGGTTTGAGCTGCAGGCCGACACGGCCCAGGGGTTTTTCACCCTGATCGAGCGTATCGGCCGCGCGCCGCAGCCACCGGCGGCCCTGAAAGGCCAGGTCACGGGGCCCTTCACGTTGACCACCGGCATTCACGACAACCGGGGCAGAGCGATCATCTACGACGATCAGCTGCGGGATGCGGCGGTGAAACTGATCGCCCTGAAAGCGCGCTGGCAGGCCAAGCAGCTCTCCGCCTTCGGCCGGCCGGTGATCATCTCGCTCGACGAGCCCGCCCTGGCCGGTTTCGGATCCTCCGAGTTCATCAGCATCTCCCGGGACGACGTCGCCGCCAGCCTGGCAGAGGTCATCGATGCCATCCATGACGGGGGCGGGCTCGCCGCGATCCACGTCTGCGCCAACACGGACTGGGCGCTGGTTCTGGGCTCGTCCGCCGACATCGTCAGCTTCGATGCCTACGCCTATTTCGACCGCTTCATCCTCTACCGCGCAGAGCTGCAACGCTTTCTCGACTCCGGCCGCCTGCTCGCGTGGGGCGTCGTGCCCACCCTCAGCCCGGACGATCTCGCGCGGGCCACTGCGGGCCGCCTCGTGGAGCTGCTGAAGTCCCATGCCGCCCAGGTGATGGCGCTCGGCTTCACCTGGGAACAGGTCCGGGCGCAGTCGCTGGTGACCCCGGCCTGCGGCATGGGGTCGCTGACGCTTGACCTTGCACTGAGGGCGCTTAAGTTGACGCGGGACGTGTCGTTGAAAATCAGGAACGAGTAACGGACCCAACAGACTCAAAGGAAGCCATGAACTCAAAAGACTCCCGACACCATTTTACCGGCGGCTCCCGCTATGTTTTGGATGAGGAGCTCGCCAAGATCGTGAACATTTCGATTGCGCTCGAGATGCCGCTGCTGCTCAAGGGCGAGCCGGGCACCGGCAAGACCATGCTGGCGCATTCCATCGCCGAAGCCCTGGAAATGCCGCTGATCGTGCTGAACGTCAAGTCCAGCATGAAGCTCATTGAAGCCCTCTACCAGTACGACACGCTGACACGCCTGAACGACAGCCGTTTCGGCGATTCCAAGCGCGACGTGAGCCGGATCGAGGACTACATCCGCATGGGCAAGATCGGCCAGGCCTTCAAGGCCGAGACCCGCACGGTGCTGCTGATCGACGAGATCGACAAGGCCGACACCGACTTCCAGGACGACATGCTCGACGTGCTCGACCAGATGGAGTTCGACATCATCGAGATCGACAAGACCGTGCCGGCCCTGAATCGGCCGGTCATCATCATTACCTCCAACGCCAAGAAGGACCTGTCCGACCCGTTTCTGGGCCGCTGCAATTTCCACCACATCGCCTTTCCGGACCCGGACATGATGCGGCGCATCGTGCGGGTGCACTTCCCGGACATCGACGGCGACCTCGTGGAGAACAGCATTGCGGCCTTCTACCGGGTGCGGCAGGTCGAGGGGGTCGAAAAGCGGCCGGCCACCCGGGAGCTGATCAACTGGATCCGGGCGCTGCAGTCCGACCCGGATTTCACCCCCCGGCAGCTCTCCAAGGGCGAACTGCCCTACCTGGGGGTGCTGTTCAAGAAAAGCCAGGACTACCAGCGCGCCCGGGATGCCTTCAGTCGGAAACGCTTTTAGACGGAGTGAACTTTGTTCGTCGATTTCTTCTACAAGCTGCGGGATGTCGGCATCCCGGCCAGCCCCACCGCGTTCCTCACCCTGCACCGGGCGCTCGCCGCGGGGCTGGTGGGCTCGCTCGAGGATTTCTACACGGCCGCGCGCTGCATCCTGGTGAAGAGCGAGCGCTATTTCGATTTATTCGATCAGGTCTTTGCCCATCAATTCAAGGGGGCGGAGATGCCCGATCCCCGGGGGCTCGAGCTGGATGAGCTGGCGCGCTCGATGCTGGAGGTCTGGCTGCAGAACCCGGCAGAGCTGTCGCGGCTGCTCGGCATGGACGAAAGCGCGCTCACGAAACTGACCCCGGAGCAGCTGATCGACTACTTCAAGGAGCGCCTCAAGGAGCAGAACGAGGCGCACCACGGCGGGGCCAAATGGATCGGCACGGGCGGCCATTCCCCGGTCGGCCACTCCGGCTACCACCCGGGGGGCATGCGGGTGGGCGGTGTCTCCCGCAACAAGTCGGCGGTGAAGGTCGCCCTGGAGCGCCGCTACCGGGATTACTCCCAGGACGGGCCCCTGACCCAGGCCATGGTGGGGGAGGCCCTGAAACGGCTGCGTCACTTGGCGCCGCACGGCCCGAAAGATCGCCTGAACGTCGAGGAGACCATCTACCAGATCACCCGCAACGGAGGCGAGATCGAGATCATCTTCGCCCGGGCGTTCAAGGACAAGCTCAAGGTGATCCTCGCCATCGACAACGGCGGCTGGTCCATGGACCCCTACATCTCCGTGGTTCAGACCCTTTTTGACTACGCCCGCGCCCAGTTTAAGGACCTCAAGACCTTTTTCTTCCACAACACCATTTACAGCACCCTCTGGGGCGATGCGGCGCGCTTCCGGAAGCCGCAGCGCATCGATGAGCTCGCGCGCCTCGACCCGGAGACGCGCGTGGTGGTCGTCGGCGACGCCAGCATGGCCCCCTACGAGCTGATGGCCGCCGACGGGTCTATCTACGTCGAAGATCGCAGCGGCCGACCGAGCCTCGAGTGCCTCAATTTCCTGGCGAAAACATTTCCCCGCTCGGTTTGGCTCAACCCCAAGCCGGCCGACGCCTGGCCCTACACCCGCAGCATCGCCGCCATCCGCCAGATCTTTCCCATGTTCGAGCTCACCATCGACGGATTGGAGCAGGCGGTGACGCATCTGATGAAAAAGTAAACAGAAAGCGTTCCTGTGGCTGCAGATGTGAGCGCGGAAAAGCGGACACGATTTGACGGGTGGCTGGCCGGGATCTGCGCCTCGCGGGTCTTCAACGGCATGGTGTTCATGAGCTACGCTGCGGCGCTCTCGGTGCTGCAGCGCGAGTGGGGGATGTCGGCCGCCCAGGCGGGTCTCATCGCCAGCGGGTTCCAGATCGGCTATGCCGTCTCCCTGGTGGTCTGCTCCAGTGTTGCGGACCGGATCAGCCCGAAGCGATTGCACCTCTGGTCCCTTTTTGCCGCAGGTGTTTTCAGCCTGATCTTTGCCCTCTTCGCCCGGGGCTTCGCCTCCGCCCTGATCTTGCACACCATCGTGGGGATCTCCCTGGGAGGCACTTACACCACCGGGGTCATGATCATCGCCGACCAGTACGCCGCCCGCCACCGCGGCATGGCAGTGGGGTTCTTCATCGCCAGCACCTCCTGCGGCTACGCATTTTCTCTCGCCATCAGCGGGGTGGCCATTCCCATCGGCGGCACCAAACTCTCGTTTCTTCTGACCTGCTTCGGGCCCATGCTGGGATGGTTTCTGGCCTGGGTCACCCTCCGGCGCACCGCCGTGCCGGCGCCCGGCCGCCGCAAGGAGCAGCGCTTCACGCGGGAGGTCCTGGGCAACCGGCCCGCCATGCTCCTGATCTGGGGCTACACCTGCCACAACTGGGAGCTTCTGGGCATGTGGTCCTGGACGCCGGCGTTTCTGGCGGCCTGCCTCGCGCTGACGGGGTCAACGGAGGTCAGTGCCGCAGGCTACGGGGCCTACATCACCGCGTCGTTTCATTTTGTGGGTCTGCTGGCCTCGTTTTCCATGGGGACCCTCTCCGATCGCATGGACCGCGCCAGGATCCTGCTGGCCCTGGCGGCCGCGAGCATGGCCTGCTCCTTCCTGTTTGGCTGGTCCGCGGGTTGGCCCCTGGTGCTGGTGGTGGGAATCGGGCTGGTCTATGCCTTCACGGCCCTGGGGGACTCGCCCATCCTGTCGGCGGCCCTTACCGAGGAGGTGGACGCTGCTTACCTGGGTGCCGCCCTCGG
>JBFYWS010000553.1:0-4348 GCA_041310935.1 Desulfobacteraceae bacterium
CCATGTGGGGGCTGACGCTGATGGGGCTCGTCGATCAGCTCACGCTGTCCGGCTACATCCGCCAGAACACAAGTTCCGTCGTTTACTCGGTGGTCACACCGACCGTGCTGCCGCTCGCCGAACGCATCGCCATGCAGCGCAGCGCGGTCGCAACACTCATCTCGGAATACCTGATCACGCCCGGGCCGCCTCCACCGGCGCGGCCCGGCTCGTAAGGAGCACTCGCCATGCCGAACGTTGAGCCGTTGCAGAAGATTTCAGTCACCCTGCGGGCCGGTGCGGCCCCCGGCGACATGAACCTGCGGCTTCCCCGTCCGGAGCTCACGTTCATCTGCGGCATCGGCACCGGCGGCATGACGCCGTTCGAGTATCTTCTGGCCGGCCGCGGACCGGGGGATGAGATCTGCTTTCGCGTCACGCGGCCCGACATGGAACACTTCTTCGAGCACTTGGTCCCGGCGTTCTGCGCACCTTTCAAGGACCGGGACGAGGTGCATTTTCAGGTCAGGATCACGGGCTTCGAACCGGCGGACGGCCGCGACATCGTCCGGGCCATGGCCGAGCTGACGGCCCACGCCGGATCCGGCGGGTGCGACTGCGGGTGCGGGTGCGGGTGACCGAAAACCGATAGATCCGCGCGGGAATGTGTGCTATGTGCGCCGAGCGTGTGCGACTGGAAAGGTATTGACGCCCTGTAGACTATCGTAACCGCTCAGGTAGATAGATTGAAGGCTGAAGGCTTTTGGGGAAAAGGGCACTACGAAATACGCGAAAGGCGCGAAAAGGTGAAGCCACGCTACTGTGTGGAACGATTCAGCCGTCGCAGCCAAGGTTGCATTGGCGAAGTCGGCTCATCGCGGCAGGGATGCCGCTCCCACAGAAAAATACTCAACTTGATTGAAAGTAACAGACTCTCAACGAAGGAGGTTTTTGACATGAAGAAGAAGCTGACCCGTTTCGATCTGCAGCAGATGAAGGAAAAGGGTGAAAAGGCCGTGTGGATGACGGCCTACGACTTCACCACGGCCATGCTTGCCGAAAAGGCCGGCATGGACATGCTGCTCGTGGGCGACAGCCTCGGCATGGCCGTGTACGGCTACCCGGGGACCATCCCCGTGACCCTCGAGCAGAGCATGTACCACACCGAGGCCGTGCGCCGCGGTGCGCCCAACACCTTCGTGATCGGGGACATGCCCTTCGGCTCCTATCACGGCAGCGTCAACGACGCCGTTCAGAACGCGGTGCAGTACCACAAGAAATGCGGGGTGGACTGCATCAAGCTCGAGGGCGGAGTGCGGGTCGCCCACATCATCCGGGCCATCGCCGACAGCGGCATGCTCGTCATGGGCCACGTCGGACTGACCCCCCAGAGCACGGGGGCCCTCGGTGGCTTCAAGGCCCAGGGCCGCAGCGCCGAGGCGGCGCTGGCCATCATGGAGGACGCGCAGGCGGTCTACGAGGCCGGCGCCTTTTCCATGCTGGTGGAGGCCGTCCCGCCCGAGGTCACCCAGATCATCGCCCAGGAGTTGCCCATCCCCATCTACGGCATCGGCGCGGGGGTCGACTGCGACGGCCAGGTCATGATCGTCTCGGACATCCTCGGCATCTTCCAGGCCTTCACGCCCAAGTTCGTCAAAAAGTACGCCAATCTCGGCGCCGAGATGTCGAAAGTGTTCGAGGCCTACATCCAGGACGTCCGCACAGGCAAATTCCCGGCCGAGGAGCACACCTACCGCATGATCGACGGTGAACTCAAGAAGTTAACGGCCCTGCGCAAGAAGCAGCGGCCCAAAACGAAAAAGTGACCGAATGTCCAAGCGCATCATCACACTCAAATACGGCAAGGGCGAGGTGCGGTTCGACGTCCCCGAGAAGCAGCTCCTGTGCGAGGTGGATGGCCGCAACCGACCGCCCCTGATGGACCTCCGCGAGGCCTATGTCGGGGCCCTGGATCACCCGGTCGACTCGGCGCCGCTCAGGGAGGTGGTCAAACCCGGGGGCACCGTGGCGATCACCGTGAGCGACATCACCCGCGGCTGGCAGAAAAACGCCAACACCCTGCCCTTCCTGCTGGATTACCTGAACGCGGCCGGTGTCGCCGACGACAAGATCACCATCATCATCGCGGTGGGGGCCCACCGCCAGAACACCCCGGAAGAGTTCGTCGAGCTCTGCGGCCCGCACGTGTGCCACCGGGTGCGCGTGATCAACCACGACGCCTGGGACGCGAAGAACATGGTCAGCCTCGGCCGCACCCGCCGCGGCACGCCGGTCGAAGTGAGCCGGGTCGCCATGGAGGCCGACACGCTCATTCTGACCGGAGGGGTCGTTTACCATTATATGGTCGGCTACGGCGGCGGACGCAAGAGCATCATGCCGGGCGTATGTTCCAACACCACGATCCAGGCCTGTCACCTGTGGTCCCTGGAACCGGAAGCCGGCGGCGGACGCAGCAAACTGTCCCAGTCGGGGCGGACAGACGGCAACCCCTCCCACGAGGACATGATGGAGTGCGCCGCGCTGGCCAGACCGGACTTCATCGTGAATGTCGTCCCCAACCTGGACGGCGACCTCTGCGGCATCTTCGCCGGCAACTGGGTGTCGGCCTGGCTCCAGGCCACCCGGCTGGTGGATGAGATGTACGGGGTCGCGATAAAGGAGAAGGCCGACATCGTCATCGCCACCGCCGGCGGCTACCCCAAGGACATCAACCTCTACCAGACCACCAAGACCATGGACAACGCCGTGCATGCCGCCAAGGCCGGCGGCATTTCGGTCATTTTGTCGGAGTGCCCGGACATCCGCGAACCGATGGAGTATTTTAAGTGGTTCGATCACCCCACGATCGAGGCGCACGACCGCGCCCTGCGGGCGAACTACACCATCGCGGGCTGGTGCGCCCTGATCACGCGCGAATACTGCCGCCAGAGCCCCACCATCATGCTCACCCGGCCGGACAACGCCGAGCTGGCGCGCCGGGCCGGCCTGATCCCGGCGGCCACCATCGACGAGGCCCTGAAGCTGGCCTATACCATGTGCGGCAAGAAAAACCCCACCATCACCGTGATGCCCAAGGGCGCCAACACCCTGCCGCTGATGCGTTGACGCACGGTAGTGTCCGGATAATGTGAGTTTGACCTGAGTTGAGCGATTCCAACTTTGGTTTTTGCTGAATCGCTCAATTCAGGTTTGAGTTAACCGCCAACTAGTTGGACCGCGGCGACGGCAGGATCAGACGGGATTGAGCGTCACATGACTCTGATGCAGCGAAAGATATGCAGGGGCCTCATGGTGGTTGTTTGGTGCTGCGTTGCGGCCGGTTGCAGCATGTTCGGTGCTGGCAGAACTCCGAGCCCCGATGCCACTCTGCCCAGCGCGCCACCCTGCCCCGGGCCGGCGCTGGATGCGCGAACCTGGCAGGATTACAGCGTCCTGATCCCGGAGGGTGTCTTCCGCATCCGCTTGCCGGCGGGTTGGATGCACACCCCTTCGCACGCAGGGCTTTATCCCCGGGGAGCGGACGCGGACGGCCCCTATTGGTCGACCGACTGGGCCAGGCAGAACGACTATTTCCAGCAGTGGGTCCAGCCAGCCGGCAGCCTGACCCTGAAGGAGTCGGCGCCTCGCGGCATCGACGCACAACCCCTGGAGTACAGTGCCTGCGAGGAGGATCTTTCCGGAACAAGGGCTCTTTTCGAAACGCAGGCCTATGCGATACCGATGGACCCGCCGGCAGGCGCGTTGAGGCGCTACGCTGCCTCCATGATGCTCCAGGTCAAGGCCGGGAGGTGGCTGGTGGTCAGCGGCGTTTTTGAGACCCGGCGCGGGCAGGAAGAATTTCTCACGGCGCTGCGAACGGCTCGCCTGGCTGGCGAATAACGCCCGGGATGATCATCACCAAGGGCCTTTTTCGGATTCCGTCAGCACCTGGTGCTTGCGGGCCGCGCTGCGGTAGCGGAACGATGAGTTTGCGGGCAGCGGCTCCACGAATTTCAATCCGTCGTCAGCGCAGGTCTGCGAATCGAACGGCCGCAGGAGGTACGGCTGTCTGTGGCTGCCGGTAAGCTCTTTCAGCCAGCGCGCGGCCTCCTCGATCTCTGCGGGCGTGAGATAGCTGACGGCGAGCGGATCCCCGCCCTGCCGGCGGACCGGCGCCACCGTCGTTTCAAAACGGTACTCGGGAAATCGTGTCACCAGCGCCATCGTCTCAAGGATCTCCTCCGCATCGATCGCCTCACCGATCATGGCGCTGTAGAGCGCCTGCGGCCCCTTGAGATCCATGATCACTCGGTCGCCCAAGCCCTGCTCCAGCAGGGTTTTCAGAACGGACGCGTTCCGGCCGTCGGTA
>JBFYWS010000585.1:0-4501 GCA_041310935.1 Desulfobacteraceae bacterium
TGTAAAATCGATTCGGGGCCTTGGGCTCGCACTATCGGTGTGGCTGCTGGTTTCCGGTTGCACGACCATCAAGGAAACGGCGACCGACCTCAAAACGTCCATCAGCAGCTTGTTCGGGGGGGCGGATGAAAACCAGACCGCCGAGGAACTGGCGACGGCGGGCATGGATTATTACGACGAAGGCGAATACAAGAAGGCGATCGACCATTTCCAGCTTTTGAAGGATATTTACCCGTTCTCCAAATACGCCATGCTGGCCGAGTTGAAGCTGGGCGATGCCCACTACCGCATCGAGCAGTATGACGACGCCATCTTCGCCTACGAGGAATTCGAAAAGCTGCACCCCCGCAACGAGGCGATCCCGTATGTGATATACCAGATCGGCCGGAGCTATTTTGACCGCGTCACCACCCCGGATCGGGACCAGAACGCCGCCCGCAAGGCGCTGGAGACCTTCCAACGACTGATCAAGCAGTATCCCGGGGATCCCTACGCCCGCAGTGCCGCCGACCATATCGTGGCATGCCACAAGAGCCTGTCCGGCCATGCCTTCGGCATCGGGGTGTTTTACTACAAGTCCAAGCACTACAAGGCGGCCCTCAGCCGGTTCCGCTCCGTCGTGACGGAGTATCCCGATGTCGGCTACCATCAGCCGGCGCTGGAATATATTGTCCGCAGCGAGAAGAAGCTGGCCGAAGAGAGCGTGCCGGACAAGGAAGCCCCGGACGCACCCGCGCGTGGTGACGAGCCGGGCAGCGGATAGCGCCGGGTAGAAAATGCTTGATTTCTTCCATGCGCCTGGTGTATATAAAACAGATTTTGAATTTTGATAACAAGGAGTGTGCCACGGTGTCCAAGATGTGTGCGATCTGCGGGAAAAAACCGATGGTGGGCAGCCGTGTCAGCCATGCCCACAACGTGACCAAACGCCGCTTCAACCCCAACCTCAAGCGCGTCCGGGCGCTGCGCGACGGCCAGCCCAAGACTCTGGTGGTCTGCTGCGCCTGCATCAAGTCCGGGCGCATTCAAAAGGCGCCCTAACCGGGTTTTGAAAAACTGCGCCTGAGGCCGTGATCCGACGTTGCGCGGCTTTTGTAAATGCTCACATGCAATCGGCTGGAAGCTGGAGGCTCGGAACTGGAAGCTTGGCTGACGGTGGCTGATTTTTTTGAGCTTTGAGCCTCAAGCTTATATCTGCCTTGACTGACGGCCTGATGCTTGTTTTTCAACACCCTGCCAAGACGAGTTACCCCACCCGGCGCGCATCCTGCACGTGCTTTACCTTCTTGACGGCGGAGAGGATTTTTTCGAGGTGCTCCTTGTCCTCGACGTTGATGGTGAAAAAGCTTTCGACCATTTGGGTTTCTTTGGTTTCGGAGCTGGCGTTCAGGATATTGGCGCCGAACTTGCTGATGCTGCTCACCACGTCGGCCAGTAACCCCACCCGGTCGTAGGACAGAATCTGAATCTTCACCGGATACCTGTCGGCGGACTCGGTGCTCCATTCGACCTCGATCTGCCGCTCCGGGCTCATACGCAAGGCGTTCACACAGCTCGCGCGGTGGACCGTGACACCGTAGCCTTGCGTGATGTAGCCGATGATCGCATCCCCCGGCACCGGCTGGCAGCACTTGCCGAACTTGATGAGGATGTCCTCCACCCCCTTGACGAGAACGCCGGCCCGCGGTTTCTTTTTGCGGACCCGGCTGATCAGTTTTTCCAGCAACGACGCCCGGCTTCCCTCGGCCTGGGGCTTGGCCATGAACGGCCGCAGCACCTGCAGGGGTGTCACCTTCCCGTAGCCCACGTTGGCAACCAGATCGTCGAGATTCTTCACCCCCAGCGATTCCACCACCGCGCTCATCGGGTCCGTCTTGGACAGCGTGATGAAATTCAGCTTCTCCTTGCGGAACGCCTTCTCCAGCATCTCCCGGCCGAGGCTGATGCTGCGCTCCTTCTCCTGGGCCTTGATCCACTGCCGGATCTTGGAGCGCGCCTTGATGGTCTTGACGAACTTGAGCCAGTCCTTGCTGGGGGTGTGGTTCTTGGCGGTAACGATTTCGACGATGTCGCCCGTCCGCAGCTCGTACGGCAAGCTCACCATCTGGCCGTTGACCTTGGCGCCGACGCACTTTTGGCCGACCTCGGTATGGATCAGGTAGGCGAAATCCACGGGGGTCGCCCCCTTGGGCAGGGCCCGGATGTCGCCCTTGGGGGTGAAGACGTAGACCTCGTCCGGGAAGAGGTCGATGCGGACGTTTTCCAGGAATTCGCCCGGGTCCCGGAAGCTCTCCTGGTTGTCCACCAGGTCCTGGATCCAGGCGAACTTCTTGCTGATGTTTTCATCGATGCGATGGCCTTCCTTGTAGCTCCAGTGCGCGGCGATCCCGGACTTTGCCACCCGGTCCATCTCCCAGGTCCGGATCTGGATCTCGATGCGCTCCCCGACGGGCCCGATGACGGTGGTGTGCAGCGACTGGTACATGTTGGGCTTGGGACGGCCGATGTAGTCCTTGAACTTGTGGTCGATCGGCTTCCACAGGGAGTGGATCAGCCCTAGGGCCTCGTAGCACTGGGACACCGTGTCGAGGATGATGCGAAAGGCGATAAGGTCGTAGATCTGCTCGAAGGTGAGACTCTGGGCCTGCATTTTGGAATGGATGCTGAAGTAGTTTTTGCTGCGCCCGAGGACCTCGGCCTTCAGGCCCGCCGCCTCCATCTTCTTCCGGAGAGTGTCCCTGACCGTCCCGATGTATTGCTCGCGCTCCGCCCGAGACTTGGCGACGAGGTTTTCGATGCGCGCGTATTCCTCGGGGTTGATGTACTTGAAGGCGTTTTCCTCCAGCTCGGTCTTGATCCAGTAGATGCCCAGGCGGGCGGCGATCGACACGTAGATGTCCAGCGTTTCCTGGGCAATCGCCCGACGACGCTCCGGCGAGTGGAAGCGCAGCGTGCGCATGTTGTGAAGCCGGTCGGCGAGCTTGATGAGGATGACCCGGATGTCGTCGGCCATGGCGAGGAACATCTTGCGGATGTTCTCGGCCTGCCGCTCCTGGGTGCTGGAGGTGGGCATGTTGCTCAGCTTGGTCACGCCGGAGACGATGTTCAGCACTTCCGGGCCGAAAAGCTTCCGGAGGTCCTCCGGCTCCGCGCGGGTGTCTTCGAGCACGTCGTGCAGGATGCCGGCGGCGACGCTGACGACGTCCAGCCGCATGTCGGCGAGAATGTTGGCCACCTCGAGGGGGTGCATCAGGTAGGGCTCGCCGGACAGGCGCACCTGTCCGGCGTGAACCCGCGCGGAATAGACATAGGCGCGCTCGACGATATCCAGATCCGCATCGGGGTGGTACCCGGTGATCTTGTCGAGGATGTCGTTGATACGAATCATAAGAACAGCTCAAAGCTCAAAGCTGGAAGCTGGAAGCCGTTTGGGGCAATCGGGTATTCAGGTCATTGGGTGTTCGAAAAAAACAAGCGCACCGGCACCCTTTGAGCTTTGAGCCTCCAGCTTCGAGCTTCAGTATGCTTTCGCGAACACGACGCAGGCGCCGGGCTTGCCGCAGCCGATGCAGGCCCCCTGCCGGCCCGCCGGTTCGAACGGAATGCAGCGAATGGTGACCGTCAACTCTTCCTTGATCCGCGCCTCGCACGCCGCCGACCCGCACCAGCCGGAGATGGCAAACCCGCCGTGGATCTCGGGCTTTTCGAGGTTGCGCGGCGTAAAGAAGTCGTAGAAATCCCCCTTGTCGCCAATTTCTACCGTGTGCTCCTTGCGGAAGGCGTCCGCCCGGGCGAACAGCGTGTTCTGGATGTCGTCGAGAATGCCGGCAATCTCCGCCACGAACGCCTCCCGTTTCAGCGCGGAGCGCTCGGTGTGCGGTTTGTCCCGACGCCCGAGGAACACGGTGTTCTCCTTGATCTCCCGGGCGCCGATCTCGACCCGCAGCGGAATCCCTTTTTTGATCCACTCCCAGCCCCTAGCCCCGCCGATCTCGCGCGGGTCGACCTCGACGACAAGACGCCGGCCGTAGTAGGTCCCGGATCTGAGCTCCCGGGCCAGCCCATCCGTGTAGGCCATCACCGCCTGGCGGTCGTCCTCCTTCTTGAATATCGGCAGCAGCACGACGTGGGCCGAGGCCGCGCGCGGCGGCATGATGACGCCGTCGTCATCGCCGTGGGTCATGATCACGCCGCCGATCAGCCGGGTGGAGGCGCCCCACGAGGTGGTCCAGGCATACTCCTCCTGCTCGTCGGCCGTCTGGAACTTGATCTGGGAGGCGCGGGCGAAATTTTGCCCGAGAAAGTGGGACGTCCCGGCCTGGAGCGCCTTGCAGTCCTGCATCATGGACTCGATGCACAGGGTATCCACCGCCCCGGGAAAGCGTTCGGCAGCGGTCTTGGTGCCCTTGATGACCGGCATCGCCAGGACCTCCTCCGAAAGCCGCGCATAGATGTCGAGCATCAACCGGGTCCGCTCTAACGCTTCGGCCTGGGTGGCGTG
>JBFYWS010000588.1:0-2813 GCA_041310935.1 Desulfobacteraceae bacterium
AACAGGCGGTCCATGGTCTGGTTTAAAATGTGTTCGGCCGTGTGCATGGCCGGGTCGTAGTCCTTCTTTCCCATCCTACGCCGTTCCTCTCAGGGTGATTTTCTGAAGCCCGCTCAAAAACCTTTCGCACAGCCGTGAAGCTACGTGATGATCGTAGAGCATCCCGTCCGGGGTGAGCCCTTGGATGCGGCCCTCCGCCAGAAAACGGGCGAGCAGGCTGCGTCCGGTTTCGATGCGGTCCCCGGGGTCCAAGGCCACGGCATTCGACGGCCAGGGCGCCGGCGCCGAGAGGCCGTGATCGAGAAGATACTTCATGAAATTTAACAACCGTCCCAGGCGCAGCAGGGTGACGGACTCGATGCGCCGGGTGGTGTGCTCGATGGGCAGGGCGCTTGCTCGCATGCGGCCGAGGGAGCTGGGGAGCAGGTCGAGCCGCCGGCAGAGATCGAAATCGGGGCTGCCCGGCGCCGGGTAGAACACGGAGACTCCCGCCAGGACCCGGCGTTCGGCGAGAAACAGCAGATCGTTCACGGACGCTTCCGCCGACTGGTGGGGGGCGCCGACGATGATGTACCCGACCGCGGCGAGGGCATGGCGCTCGGCGAGATCGAGGGCGCGATCGAAGGCCGCGCAGACGTCGGGGCGGTGAAACCGCCGCAGTTGCTCGGCATGCGTCGAGCCCAGGGATACGTTGAGTGCTTTGAACCCGGCCCCGGCCATCGCGGCCACGACCGATTCGTCGAGCGTGGGGGGGAAGAGGCCGTTCATGGCGCGCAGCTCGAGCGCCCCTTCGCCGAAGCGGCGCCGGATCTCCTGCAGAAGCTCCAGGAACCAGCCGCGGTCAAGAGAGAGGTTCTCGTCCTCGAAATCGATGAACCCGGCGTTGTGGCGGACTACTGCGGCTTCGATTTCGGCCACGACGTGGGGCACCGGCCGCAGCCGGTATGGAAGCCAGGCGGCGCCGCCCACACTGCAGTACGAGCAGCGCAGGGGGCAGCCGCGGCTGGCCACGACAACCGCACTCCCCCGGCCGTTGCGGCGGTAGTAACGCCGGTCCAGCAGATCGAGGGCCGGCAGGGGAAAGCGGTCGGCGGAAGCCATGACGGCCGGCGGATTGACATGCAACCCTCCCTCCGGCCGCCGAAACGCGATGCCGGGGATGTCTGCAAGCGGGCCGTGGTTCCGCAGGCTCTCGGCCAACAGCGGGAGCGACACCTCCCCCTCCCCGCGCAGCACGTACCTCACCGACGGCGACGCCAGGAGGTGCTCCGGCATCACCGTTGCGTGGTGGCCGCCCATGACGATCGTGCAGTCCGGGTGCCGGGTCTTGATGGCGGCGGCGGTCGCGAGCGCCTCCTCCGCATACGGCGTGAACAGCGAGGAGATGCCCACGAGCCATGCCCCCGACTCCCGTGCTTTGCGGCCGATGGTCTCGAAGCTCGAACCGAAATGCCGGAAGCGGTTGAAGAGGGCGAAGGGCGAAACGTCGGGCCGGCCGTAGAATTTCTCCACGTCCGACATTTCCGGCGGCAGCGCGGCCGGCCGGCTCTTGGAGCTCGCCAGCGCATCGATGATCTCGACCGAAAAGCCCCGGGCGGCCGCGGCTGCGGCGATGCTGGCCAGGCCGTAGGGGATGGTGCGTTTGGCCGTCAGGTAGAAGTCGCGGATCGGGGGCTGGACGAGGAGGATGTCGGGCATATCAATAGCCGCTTAGGGGTTCAGGCTGAAGGCTGAAGTCCATAAAGCATCTCGTAAGGTACGAATCAAGCCATTTCAGGCCTCCCGGGCGTTTCCTCCAAATAACTTTCAGCCTTCGGCCTGTCACCCTCCAGTGCAACCTGCCTGAGCAGGGGGATGAATTTGTGGTTGGCCCTGGGGAAGGCAAACCGGTCGATATCCGCGATGCGGATCCAGCGGTGATCTGCCGGACCGTTCAGGCGCACACGGCCCGCCGTGAACCGGCAGCGGAACACGTGCATGTGGATGCGGAAATGCGAGTACGCGTGCCGGACCTGCGTTAGGGGTTCCTCGATATCCACATCGAGGTTGACTTCCTCCTTGATTTCCCGCACGCAGGCCTCTGCCGGGCTTTCGTCGTGCTGCAGCTTTCCGCCCGGGAACTCCCACAGGCCGCCCAGCAGCCCCTGCTCCGGGCGCCGTGTGATCAGCACGCGGCCGTTCTTGAACACGACGCCCACGGCGATCTGCACCTCGGGAACCGGGCGCGAGGCGACCCGGCGCGGGTACGTCGCGACCGTGCCGCCGTGGTGCGCGGCGCAGAATCGGGTGAGCGGGCAGACGGGGCAGCTCGGTTGCGCGGGGGTGCAGACCAGGGCTCCGAGCTCCATCATGGCCTGGTTGAAATCCCCCGGCCGCCGCCGGGCGAGCAGGCGATCCGCCTCCGCCTGGAACGCCGCGTGGGATGCCGCTTGGTTGGCAGGGGCTGCCATCGTCAGCAAACGCGCGAGCACGCGCTTGACATTGCCGTCCACCACGGCATGCGGTCGGTCCAAGGCAATGCTCAACACGGCCGCGGCGATGTAATCCCCGACCCCCGGCAGAGCGCGAAAGTCGTCCCACCGGTCGGGGACGCGGCCGCCGCAGCACGCGGCCAGCATTTCGGCGGCCCGGTGAAGGTTGCGCGCTCGCGCGTAGTAGCCGAGACCTTCCCACATCTTCAGCACGTCTCCCAGGTCGGCGGCGGCGAGCTTCCGCAGAGTCGGGAATTGCGTGAGAAACCGCCGGTAATAGGGCAGAGCCGTGTTGACCTGGGTCTGCTGCAGCATCACCTCGGATACCCAGATGCGGTAAGG
>JBFYWS010000606.1:0-8877 GCA_041310935.1 Desulfobacteraceae bacterium
GTTCACACCCATCTGAACAACGACCCCCTCACCCCGGACGACCTGACCGACTTGTCCCTCCTGCGGCTGGATCTCATAGCCGCCATCGGACAGTCGGCCGACGGCCTGCCGCGGGAGGTGCACGTGGCGCACGTGCTGCCCGGGCCGTCCGAGCGCCTCCCTTACCGGCTGCTGCCCCCGCTGCCGCCGGCCGCACTCGACATCGACTGCCTGGCCATGATCCAGGCGATCGAGGAGGAGCTGGAACGGCTCGCGACCGGGCACACGGCCGCGACCGGCCGCGACCGGGCGCTCTTGGTCAGCGTCTCTTCGGATTCCCGCCGCCGGACGCAGGAATCCATGGCGGAGCTGCGGGAGCTGGCGCACTCGGCCGGCATCGAGGTCATCGACTCCGTCATCCAGCAGCGCGAGCAGGTCGATCACCGCTTCCTCATCGGCACCGGCAAACTCCAGGAACTGGCCATCCACGCCCTCCAGGAGGCGGCGACGATCATCGTCTTCGACCAGGAGCTCAACCCGTCTCAGATCCGTTCCATCACCGACCAGATCGCGCTCAAGGTCATCGACCGCACCCAGTTGATCCTGGATATTTTCGCCCAGCGCGCCCGGTCCCGGGAGGGCAAGCTGCAGGTGGAGCTGGCCCAGCTGAAATACATGCTGCCGCGCCTGGTCGGCCGCAACACGGCGCTCTCGCGCCTGACCGGTGGCATCGGCGGCCGGGGGCCGGGGGAGTCCAAGCTCGAAATCGACCGGCGCCGGGCGCGCGAGCGCATCCAGCGGCTCGAGGCCGCCCTGGACGAGGTGCGGCGGCACCGCCGCCAGCTGCGCGCCAAGCGGAACAAAAAAGGGCTTCCCGTCATCTCCATCATCGGCTACACCAACGCCGGGAAGAGCACGCTGCTCAACACACTCACCCATAGCCGGGTGCTCGCGGAGAGCCGGCTGTTCGCCACCCTGGACCCCTCCAGCCGGCGCCTGCGGTTCCCCCGGGATATCGAGGTGATCGTCACCGATACGGTGGGCTTTATCCGGGACCTGCCCCGGGATTTGATGGTGGCCTTCCGTGCCACCCTGGAGGAGCTGGAGAGTGCCGATCTGCTGCTGCACGTGATCGATGTGAGCAACCCCCGCTTCGAGGAACAGATCCGTTCCGTCGAAACCATCATCGGCGACCTGCACCTCGAGCACAAGGTCTGCCTCAAGGTGTTCAACAAACGTGACCTGGTCGCACCCGACGTCGTCGACAACCTCGCCCGGCTTCACGATGCCGTCGCCGTCTCGGCCGTGGATGCCCCCACCCTTTTCCCGCTCATCGACCGAATGCAGGCGGTGATCGAGGAGATCCAGACGCGCGAGCCCGAACCCGCCCCGGTGACGGAGCAGGATTCGGTCGAGAGCACCCGCGCCGAGCTTGCGACGCGAGCCCACGACCCAGCGCCCCCTTAAGCGCCGGGACCATTGGTCGTCTTCATCCATGTACCACAATCGATTGTGGTTGACATCGTTTCGGGAAGGGATATATGGTCTATTCGTATGGATCTTGATCACGTGATGCGAGTCGCGACGAGCGCCGCGTACCGGGGTGCGGAGGTTTTGCGCACCCGGTTTGGGAATGTGAACCGGGTGGACGCAAAAGGGCCGAACGACCTGGTCACGGATGCCGATATCGCCTCGGAAAACGAAATCGTCGCCACGATCCTGGCATCGTTTCCCGACCATGCCATCATCGCCGAGGAGAGCGGCCGGCAGGAGGGGAGCTCCGGGTATCGGTGGCTGGTGGACCCCCTGGACGGCACCGTCAACTTCGTCCACCAACTGCCCTTCGTGGCGGTGTCGATCGCCTTTGCAAGGCAAGACGAGACGCTCGCCGGCCTCGTCCTCAATCCCTTCAGCGGGGAGCTCTTTTCCGCGCAGGCCGGCAGGGGCGCCCGCCTGAACGGGAAGCCGATCGGCGTCTGCCCCGCCGCTCGCGTCGGTGAAAGCCTTCTGGCGACGGGCTTCCCCTACGACCGGACGCGCGACTTTGACGCCCTGGCGCAGCGGTTTCTGCGCTGCCTCAGGGCGGCCCGTGGCATCCGCCGGTTCGGGGCGGCAGCCCTTGACCTTTGTTTCGTCGCCTGCGGCAGATTCGCGGGCTACTGGGAGCAGGATTTAAAGCCCTGGGACATGGCCGCCGGCGCCCTGATCGTGCGGGAGGCCGGCGGCACGGTGACGGATTTTTCGAGCCGCCCCTGCGGCGCGGACGGCCGTGAGATCCTGGCGACCAACGGCCGTATTCACCGGGAGATGCTGACGCTCATCGAGATGGGAAACGATTGATGAAGAAAATCACCGCTCAGTGCGCCGCGGCAACTATTCACACGGGATGCTTCGGGAACTTCCGGTTCGAGGACGCGGTCTGCCGGAAGCACTGCGCGATCCGGCTCCGTTGCGCCATCGAAAGGGACGACAAGATGCTGCTGGAGGTTGTCGAAGAGATGGATGTCGGCGTTGACGAATTTTTTCTTAAATTCCAGTAGGCTATAGCTTTCCGGATTCTAGCTTCTGGCGGAAAAAATCCACCTGCTGGCGGATGGCACTGTCCTGCTTAAGCCCTTTTTCGATGGCATGGATGGAGTGCAGGGCGGTGGCGTGATACCGGTTGAAGGTTTTGCCGATGGCCTGCAGCGGGGAGTCGGTGAAGCGCCGCGCCAAATAGATGGCCATCTGGCGTGGCCGCACCAGGTTCTGCTGGCGCGAGCTCGAAACGATCTCTTCCGGCGAAACGTTGTAGAACTTGCAGACGATTTTCTTGATGAGCTCGACCGTTATTTTTTGCCGCTGGCTCACGATGTGCTTGACGACACTTTCGGCCAGGGACGCATCGATGGGGACCCCCAGCAGCGAGGATTTGGCGGCCACCCCGTTCAGGCCGCTTTCGAGCTGCCGGACGTCATCCGTCAACTCCGAGGCCAGATAGCTGATCACGGCTTCGGGAATCTGGTAGCCGCAGAACGCGGCCTTCTTCTGCAGGATGCGCATGCGGGTTCTGAAATTGGGCGGATCGATGGCCGAAATCAGGCTGCTGGAAAAGCGCGAGCGCAGCTTGTCGTGCAACTTGGGGATGTCGGAGGGCAGGTAGCTGCTGGAAAAAATGATGCGCTTGCCGGCCTCGCTGAGCGTGTCCAGGGTCGAGGCCAACTCGACCTGGGTCCGTTCCTTCCCGCTCAAAAAGTGGATGTCCTCCAGCATCAGGACGTCGCAGTGGGTCCGGTACTTGGTCTTGAACGTGTCGATCGCGTCGTGGCGGTAGGCCTGCACCATCTCGTGGCTGAAGTCCTCGGCGGTCATGTAATAGACCCGTTCCTGCGGGAACCGGCTCAGGATGTGGTGCCCGATCGCCTGGGACAGATGACTCTTCCCGAGCCCGGTGCCCGAGAGCAAATAGAGCGCGGCCTGCTGATTTTCCCGGCGCGAGGCAAGCGACAGGGAGGCCGAGTAGGCGAAGTCGTTGTTGGTGCCCACCACGAAATGATCGAAGGTAAAGTCCCGGCGCATCAGCCGGCCGTTGTGGGGGTGGACATTCTCGCTGGGCAGAGCGAGCTGGAGGGGTACATCGACCTCCGCCCGCTGGCCGTTGCGGCGGCCGGCGACATGGAAGCGGATGCGGCCGCCCGCATCTCCGGCGACACGCCGCAGTTCGGCCTCGATCAGTTCGCCGAAGTGTTCCTGGACCCGCTTCTTGGAAAAGGCGTTGGGGCAGGTGATCGTCCAGTCACCATCCTCGCCGCTCGCCAGTTCGAGCGGCTCGATCCACATCCGGAAACTGTGAGTGGGAACGCGCTTTTTCAGCGCTGCCCGAACGTTTTTCCAAAGTTTATCCATTGAGTGTTCTACTCAGAGTCCTGCCGCGAGTGCTTGTATCTTCGGTAATTTAATATGAAATCAAGAGGCTAAGTGGCTGGGCGGGAGGTTGTTAGACCGCCGATGGTTCCAGCTCGCATGCGGCAAACTTTTAAGCGATACGGCAGGCGAAGTCAAACCTGAAAAACTGGGGTTAACCACGTCCGGGGTTGCGGTTATGAACAATTTATATCAATTTGTTATCATTCGTATTATTCGATTTTTCGAGGCGTCACGGCCTAACCGCAACCCTCTCGATGAATCGAGATTTTCCGAGCAAATTCGGGGCATCCCCCACCCTCGCCCGCAACCCGCCCCGGATCATATCTGCCGAAATCTTGAGTTTCCTTTTATTATCTCTTATTTTTGAACATATTTTCTGGATGCGGACCCGGGCGCGACATGTCCGGTTGGCAAAGGCGAGATGACGGTTGCGGGCAGCGCTCCCTGTGAATTTTATTTAAATTGGGAGGCGGGTGAGCTAAGATAAAATAACCACTCAGGTAGATAGACTGAAGGCTGAAGGCTTTTAGGGACAAACCATGCGCGATCACACAAAACGTCAGGCCTTCAGCCTAAACACCTGAGCAGTTAAATGCAATCGACGCTAATAGACTCAATAGACTCAATAGACGCATGACATTGGACCGAATCATCATCCGGGGTGCCCGTCAGCACAACCTGAAAAACATCGATGTCGATATCCCGCGCAACGGGCTCACGGTCATCACCGGGCTGTCCGGTTCGGGCAAGTCCACCCTGGCCTTCGACACCCTCTACGCCGAAGGCCAGCGGCGCTATGTGGAATCCCTCTCGACCTACGCCCGGCAATTTCTCGAACGCATGGAAAAGCCGGATGTGGACCTGATCGAAGGGCTTTCACCGGCGATCGCCATCGAGCAGAAAACCGCGAGCCACAACCCGCGCTCGACGGTCGGCACCGTCACCGAAATATACGATTACCTGCGCCTGCTCTACGCGCGCGTGGGCGCAGCCCACTGCCATCGCTGCGGTGGGCCCATCTCCTCCCGCACCATCGATCAGATGGTCGACGAGGTGGCGGCCCTGCCGGAGGGCACCCGGGTGATCATCATGGCGCCCGTCGTCAGCGGGGAGAAAGGCTCCCACGACAAGCTGTTCAAGCGGCTGAAGAAAGACGGCTTTGCGCGGGTGCGGGTGGATGGAACCATCATCGAGATCGAAGCGGCGGGTCCGCTCGATCCCCGCCGGGCGCATGCCGTCGATGTCGTAATCGACCGCCTGGTGGTCAAGGAGACCTTTCGCAACCGGCTCACCGATTCCCTGGAGCTCGCCCTGGCGCAGGGGCATGGGGTAGCGCTGGTCGACGTCGCCGGCCGGGAGCCCATCCGCTTCAGCGAGAAGGCCGCCTGCCTCACCTGCGGTGTCAGCCACGGCGAATTCACACCGGCCAGTTTTTCCTTCAACTCGCCGCAGGGGGCCTGCCCGAAGTGCGGGGGGCTGGGATCCACCACCGAGTTCGCCCCCCACCTGATGGTGCCCGACCCACGGCTCTCCCTGCGCGAGGGGGCAGTCGCGGTCTGGGCCAAACGCCACAGTGTCTACTTCATCGAGTTCCTTGAAGCGCTGACCGCCCACTACGGCGCGAGCGTCTACACGCCCTTCACGGACCTGCCCGAACGGTTCCAGGAGATCCTGTTCCACGGCTCGGGTGCGGAATCGATCACGTATTATTTCGACCGCGGTGCAAGCCGCATCCGCTTCACAAAGCCCTTCGAAGGCATCATCCCGAACCTGGAACGCCGCTACCGGGAGACCGACTCCACCCAAACCCGGGAGGAGATCAAGCGCTTCATGACCTTCCACGCCTGCCCCGAGTGCCACGGCGCCAAGCTCAACTCCGCCAGCCGCGCCGTCACCATCGCAGGGGTGAGCATCTCCGCGCTGTGCGCCCTGACCGTTTCGAAGGCGTGCCGGTTCTGCATGGGACTGCGGTTCCAGGGGCAGCAGGAACCGATCGCCCGCCGCATCCTCAAGGAGATCGTGGAGCGCCTGGGGTTCCTGGAAAATGTCGGACTCGCCTACCTGACGCTGGACCGCCCGGCCCAGACCCTCTCCGGCGGGGAGAGCCAGCGCATCCGGCTGGCCACCCAGATCGGCTCGAAGCTCTCCGGCGTGCTCTACGTGCTGGATGAGCCCAGCATCGGGCTGCATCAGCGCGACAACGAGCGCCTGCTCGCCACCTTGCTGCGGCTGCGCGACCTGGGCAACACCGTGCTGGTGGTGGAGCACGACGAAAACACCATCCGGGCCGCGGACTACGTTGTGGACATGGGCCCTGGGGCAGGCGTCCACGGCGGGCACGTGGTGTTCGCCGGCCCCCCGGACCGGCTTCTGGAAGCCACCGATTCGCTCACGGGCAACTACCTCTCCGGCCGCATGCGCATCGACATCCCGACGCACCGCCGCACCACCCGCGGGCCGAAGCTCGTCCTGGAGGGTGCTGCCGCGAACAACCTGCGGGACATCACCGCGGAATTCCCGCTGGGCTGCCTCGTCTGCGTCACCGGTGTCTCCGGCTCGGGCAAATCATCCCTGATCTTCGAAACCCTTTATCCGGCACTCTTCCAGAGGCTTCAGCGCGCGCCGGTGGCAGCCGGCCCCTACCGGGATCTGCGCGGAGTCGAGCACATCGACCGCGTGCTGAATATCGACCAGGCGCCGATCGGCCGAACCCCGCGCTCCAACCCCGGCACCGCCACGGGCCTGTTCGGGTTCATCCGCGAGCTGTTCGCCCGCACGCCCGAGGCCCGCATGCACGGCTACAAGGCAGGCCGGTTCAGCTTCAACGTGAAGGGGGGGCGTTGCGAAGCCTGCCAGGGCGACGGCACCCTGCGCATCGCCATGCACTTCCTGCCGGATGTCTACGTCACCTGCGACGTCTGCCACGGCCGCCGTTACAACCGCGAAACCCTGGAGATCACGTACAAGGGCAAAAGCATCGCCGAGGTGCTGGAGATGACCGTCGACCAGAGCATCGACTTCTTCAGCCGGATCGGTGCCATCCGCGAGAAGCTTCACACCCTGGCCGAGGTGGGGCTGGGCTACATCCAAATCGGCCAGCCGGCAAACACCCTTTCGGGCGGCGAGGCCCAGCGGGTGAAGCTGTCGCGCGAGCTCAGCAAAAAAGGCACGGGCCGAACACTTTACGTCCTGGACGAACCGACGACGGGGCTGCACGCCGACGACATCCGGCGGCTGCTCCAGGTGTTGCACCAGCTCGTCGATACCGGCAACACGGTCATCGTCATCGAACACAACCTGGACGTGATCAAGTGCGCCGACCATCTCATCGACCTCGGCCCGGGCGCAGGGGACGAGGGCGGGGGGATCGTCGGCTGCGGCACACCGGAGGTGATCGCGGGCCTGCCGGGTTCTTACACCGGGCAGTATCTCAAACAGGCGCTGTTGCGGTAAAAGGGCAGGCTGCACAACGCCGGATCACGGCGTGAGGCGCTGTTTTTCAACACCCTGATAAACGGCCACCGGCGTCAGCCGCTGGCCGTTTAGTTTTGTTCCAGGAAAAACGCGTGGGCCGATTCGATCTCCTCGGCGATGCCCGCATACCAGTCGCCCACGTTCTCCAGGGCGTTCAGCATGAACTTGCGCGCATCCGGGTGCAGGGCGCCGAGGTCGATGAGGCACTCCGGGTCCTCGTCGTAGCTGTTCACGATGATGTTGGCGAGGTAGATGATCAGGGTGAAGTCGGCGTTCTGAGACGCCGGCTGATAGTCATGGTGCCAGCGGATGGCCTCGACCAGCCCCTGGGGCAGCTGCCATTTCGTCACCAGGTGCGCCCCGATCACGGCGTGATGGGTGGGCAGCACCTTCTGCTCCGCCTCGTAGAAGGTGGTCATATCCTTCTGCATCGCACTCCAGACGCTCGCGAAGAGCTCCTGGAAATACTGGGCCAGTATGACCTTGCCCACGTCGTGCAGAAGCCCGCCGACGAAGCAGTTGTCCGGCGAGTTGGTGCGGCTCTTCACGGAAATGCTCTTGCTGGCCACTGCGACGGCCAGCGAATGCTTCCAGAAGTCGGTGATGTCGAAATCTTTGAGCCGGTTATTTTTGCCGAAGGCTTCGATCACTGCCAAGGAGACGATGGCGTTGCGCACGGCGTTGAAGCCGAGCAAAACGACGGCGTTGCGGATGTCGCTGATCTTGGACTGCAGCCCGTAAAAGGCCGAGTTCACCAGCTTGAGGATCTTCAGCGCCATCGCCTGGTCCTTCTCGATGGTCTGGCTGATCCGGGCGACGGAGGCATCCGGGTCCTGAAGCTGCTTGTTCAGTTCAAACACGATGCTGGGCAGGGTCGGGATCTCCCGGATCCGGTCCAGCTTCTGCAAGATCTGTTTTTCGTCCATGGAGTCCTCTCCCTCGGCGGCGCTGACATTCGATCGCCCCGGGCGGCATGCCGCCGCCGGCATGGGCGCATGCACTTGCCCGTTGTGCGGCCGTTTCGTTTCGGAGCCCTTGTTGGATTAATATCGGCCGGCAACGGAAATCCTTTAGGAAAAAAAAGGCCTGCGGCGAAACGCCGCAGGCCTTTTTGATCTCGGTGAAACGAGGAACGCTTACTTCATGAACAGCTTGGCAATCGCCGCCGCCTGGGGTTGGGCGAAGATGAGAATCAGGGCCACGACCAGCGCGTAAATACACAGCGACTCGATCAGGGCCAGACCGATCAGCATGGTCACGGTGACCTTGCCGGAGGATTCCGGATTCCGGGCGATGCCTTCAACGGCAGCCTTCAGCCCGAGACCCTGGGCAATACCACAGCCGAACGCGGCGATGGCGATTCCAAAACCAGCAGCGAACACACAGGCGATAAAGAACTCCAATGCTTTTGCTTCCATACCTTCGTCTACCTCCTTCGGGTTGAGTATGTTAATGGGCTTCTTCCATGTCCCCCATTAAACGCGGATGTACACGACAACACCCCGTTGCCGGATCAAT
>JBFYWS010000616.1:0-2859 GCA_041310935.1 Desulfobacteraceae bacterium
TCGTATCGCCGCGCCCAATCCACCAAATCCTGATAGAATCCCAGGTTGGCCTCGGCCGAGGTGGGGTTGTTGGGGTAATTCACCCAGATCATCTTGGCCTGCCGGGCCACATCCTGGGGAATGGCCGCAAGATCCGGAAGGAAGTTGTTCTCCTCCAGCAGGGGCACCTTGACTTCAACTCCGCCGGCGATCGCCACCCCGGCGGCATAGGCCGGGTAGGCCGGGTCAGGCACCAAGGCCACATCCCCCGGGTCCAGCAGGCAGCTGTGAATGTGGAACAGCCCCTCGGCCGATCCCAGCAGGGGCAGGACCTCGGTTTCCGGGTCCAAGACCGACCCGAAGCGCCGCTGGTACCAGTTGGCCATGGCCTCCTTCAAGGGCCGCGGGGAGTAAAAGCTGGGATAGTGATGATGGTTGATTTCCAGGCAGGCGTCGGCCAGAGCCCGGCGCAGGTGTTCAGGGGGCTGCACGTCCGGGTCCCCCAGGCCCAGGTTGATGACATCCTTGCCCTCAGATCTCATCTTGGTCAGGATGAGGTTCATGGCCGTGCCCAGATAGGCGTCAAAGCTCTTCAGACGGTTGGATAGTCGCATGTCTCAGCCAAAGCGGCTTTAAACCGCCTCTCCTTCTTCGTAGACGTTGCAGATGCAGCAGAGGAAGCTGGCCTCCTCGGTTTCGCTCAGGTTCCGCATGCCGTGGGGCTCCATCGAGGGGATGTAGATCGACGTTCCGGCCGGGCAGATAAATCTTTTGGCCAGTTGATCGGTCTGGATGTCGAACTGCCAGCATTCAAAGGAGCCGCTCAGAATGTACATCGTCTGGTGATAGAAATGATTATGGATCGGGATCTCCCCGCCCGGGGCGGCGGTAAAAAGCCGCAACCCGTAATCCGGGTAGCCGTGGCCGTCGTCGCCGAACTTGGACAGCCAGCTGATGCTGATCCCCTTGACGTCGAGCCGCTCGCCTTTATACGGAAACTTGTCGATCTTGACCGCCGGTACATCTGTTGCCTTGATTACTTCCATGCTCTCTCCTCCTCTGCTGCGGCGCAGTTGCTATAAAAGCTGGGCCTTCAGCTTGTTGATGAAATACTGAACATGTTCCTCGCCCAGCCGGCCGGCCACCTCGGCCTGCCTCTCTTTCAGGGCGAGATAAATGGACTGGAGCTGATCGATGATGTCAGCCAAGGTGGCCACCGTTCCCAGGGAGGAGTTCCATAGCCTGGCGCAGCGGCTGTGAAGGTTCTCCAGGATTTCCTGCAGGATGGGGTTTTGACAGGCTTGGTAGATTGTCTCGTGAAACTTGGCATCGAGACCGATGAGGGTGCGCTGGTCGAACTCCTTTGGTCCCATCAGCCCCTGAACCTCCTGGATCACCCCGGCCAGCTCGGCCAATTTGTCCGGCGTGATCCGCCGGGCCGCGGCCGAGGCAGCCAACCCCTCTAGCTTGATCTTGACCTCGAAGGCGCAGCGGATCTCGTTAATGTCGATGGCCGAAACGTGGGACCCGTAGCGGGGCATGACCGTGGCCAGATTGATCTCCTCCAGCTTGCGGATCGCCTCCCGCAGCGGAGTCCGGCTCACCTTGAACTCGTCGCACAAATTCTTCTCGATCAGGGGCATGCCTGGCGGATACTCGAGATAGACGATCCGGTCCCGGAGGGTAGCGAAGATGTCGATATGTAAGCTTTTCTTGTTCATACGCATTGATATGACTTTAAAAATTTTATATATATGATATTTAATATTTTTAATATCATTCCAGATATCCGGTTGTCAAGAACCAAACTCGGTTACCGACCCGATCGATCTTTTTCTTAGTAGATCATTATATAAATACAGCCACATGCGACGCGCTGTCCCCATCCCTTCTCTTCTCCTCAGAGGGCAGGGAGAGCGTGGCGGTGTGCCATCATTCGTGATGGTATTTATGATAAACGCCACTTAGTCTGAATCACATAGTTGACTCTGTTACTGCCTTTTTATATACTCATTTTCTCTTTTCCGTTTTAGAGGCCAGAATGAAACGAAACAACATCATCGGCGGCATCTTCTTTCTGATTGTTGGGCTTATCTTCGCGGTATACTCCAGGAGCGTGGACATTGGGGATTGGAGCGAACCCGGGGCGGGCTTTCTGCCTTTCTACGGCGGTCTCATTGTTATCGGAATGTCCCTCCTCCTGGTGGTGAGCAGTTTCGTGCGAATGGACGCAGCCGTCGAACCCTTTTTCCCGGAGAGCGATTCCTGGAAAAGAGTCCTGAGCACCTTTCTTGCCCTCGTGGCCTACAACGTGCTTTTGCGGCAGTTGGGTTTCGCGCTGGTCACGTTTTTATTCGTCGGGTTTCTCGTAAAATTCATCTTTCCCCAAGGCTGGTGGAAGTCTTTGGCCACAGCCGCCCTTGCCACCGTCTGCGTGCGACTGGTGTTTGTGAACTTACTTGAAATCAACTTTCCCAAAGGTATCCTGGGATTCTAAGCGGAGGGCGGGCAAACGGACATCTTCGGGTTTTTGCTGCAGGGCGCACAGGTTGCTTTCCAGCCGATGAACCTTCTTTTCTGCTTTCTGGGGGTCTTCATGGGCACCTTGGTGGGGGTACTGCCCGGGCTTGGCCCCACGGCCGCCATCTCCTTGCTGCTGCCCGTGAGTTTCCATCTTTCCCCGGTTTCTTCCATCATCATGCTCGCGGGGATCTACTACGGGGCCATGTATGGCGGTTCCACCACATCCATCCTTGTAAATATGCCCGGCGAGGCGGCCTCCGTGATCACCTGCCTGGACGGGCACCAGATGGCGAAAAAAGGCCGGGCCGGAGCAGCGCTCGGAATCGCCGCATTCGGCTCATTCATAGCCGGGACCAT
>JBFYWS010000618.1:0-2787 GCA_041310935.1 Desulfobacteraceae bacterium
CCTGCGTCACGATCTGCACCACCCACTGCCTGCATTTCGGCAAGGTGGAGGCCATGACCCAGATCCGGCGCGAGCGTCATGCCAAGATGATCGCCAGCCTGGAAAACCAGATCTGAAAAAGTCGTGGACGTCCAGGGAACTCCACGGCTTTTTTTCTGAGATGGGGGAAAAAAGCACTACGAAATACGCGAACGGTGCGAAAAGGTGAAAATAATGGTATTCGCCGCAGACGGGCGCAGACAGATGCAGAGAAAAATTATCCGACAGGATTTACAGGATTGTGCAGGATCTCTTTTTCTGCCGGCAAGCGCTGATAAAAAACATGTGAATCCTGTTAATCCTGTCTAATACGGAAACGGACACATGCCTGATATAAAATGTCCGGTCAATCAAACGCTCTCCGGCCTCAGAGAGGCTATCGAGTCCGGGCGGCTTTTCAACCCTCGCAGCCGCCGGATCGCGGAAGAGATCCTGGATCTGCTGACGGATGTCGCCTGGGGGCGGGCCGGCTCGGATCATCTGGCGGCCATCGCCGCTCTATCGGATGAGCTCGCCTATGACGAGGCCTCGCCGGGTGCCATGGCCGC
Source organism: Desulfobacteraceae bacterium (assembly GCA_041310935.1). Lineage (GTDB taxonomy): Bacteria > Desulfobacterota > Desulfobacteria > Desulfobacterales > SpSt-501 > SpSt-501. The sequence continues at coordinate 588 of JBFYWS010000618.1, forward strand.
GGCCAAGTCGATTCGGGATACACTCGGCGAGCACCGCGAGGTGTTCCAGAGCCACATCGAGACCCACAACTGCGCCACCGGCGACTGCGTGCGCCTGGTGCCGGCGCCCTGCCAGATGACCTGCCCGGCGGGGATCGACGTGCCCACCTACGTGAACCTGATCGGCTTGGGCCATGACGCGGAGGCGATCGAGGTCATCCGCAAGGACAACCCCTTCCCATGGGTCTGCGGCCTGGTGTGCACGCGGCCCTGCGAGTTCATGTGCGTGCGCGGCCGGGTCGACAAACCGATCTCCATCAAGTTCCTCAAGGCCTTCGCGGCCGAACGGGCGCTCTCCGACCACCGTTACCGGAACCCGGCACAGGCGCCGGACAAAGGCCAGCGGGTCGCCGTGGTCGGCGCCGGACCCGGCGGTATGACGGCGGCCTATTACCTTGCGCTCAAGGGCTACGGCGTCACCGTGTTCGAAGCACTGCCGGTCGCCGGCGGCATGATGATGCTCGGCATCCCGCGCTACCGGCTGCCCCGGGAGGTCATCGACCGCGAGGTCGCCATGCTCGAGGAACTGGGCGTCAAATTCAAGTTCAACACCCGCTACGGGGAGCACCTCAGCCGGGAGGGCCTCCAATCGGAGGGCTTCGAGGCCGTGTTCCTCGCCATCGGCGCCCACCAGGCCTTCAAGCTCAACATCCCCGGGGAAAACGACTACCCGCAGGTGATCGAAGCCATTGACTTCCTGCGACACGTGGCCCTGGGCGACCGCCGGGCCCCCGGCCGACGCGCGGTCGTCGTCGGCGGCGGCAACGTGGCCATCGACGCGGCGCGCACCTGCCTGCGGCTGGGGTCCGAGGAGGTCACCATCGCCTACCGCCGCACGCGGGCGGAGATGCCGGCCGACGTCGAGGAGCTGGAACAGGCCGAGGACGAAGGCATCCACATCGCTTTCCTGACGATCCCCACGGGAATCCGTGGAACGGACGGCCGGCTCACGGGGCTCAACTGCCTCCGCGCCAAGCTCGTGCAAAAGGACGGCAGCGACCGCCTGTTCCCCGTGCCCGAGGACGGCAGCGACTTTGTCATCGAAACCGACTGCGTCATCTCCGCCATTGGCCAGCGGGTGGACCTGGACTGCCTCGCGGATCTGAGCGGCCTCAAGTGGACCCGGCGGCAGACCATCCACACCAACACCGTCAGCATGGAGACGTCGACCCCCGGTGTCTTCGCCGGCGGGGATGCCGTCACCGGCCCGGCCACCGTGGTGGAGGCCATCGGCGCGGGCAAACGCGCCGCCGAGGCCATCGACCGCTTTCTTTCCGGGATCCCCCAACCCAAGATGCCGCCGGTGCCGGTACGCCGCACGCGGGTGGAATGGATGGAGCTTCCGGCCAGCACCAAGATGACCCTGCGCCGGCCGGAGATGCCGCTGCTCAACCTCGAGCGCCGGCGCACCACCTTCCAGCAAGTCGAGCTCGGTTATGCCGAGAACGCCGTGCGCGAGGAGGCCCGGCGCTGCCTGCGCTGCGACATCTGCCTGCGCTGCGGCAAGTGCGTCGAGGTCTGCCGGGACATGATGGGCGTCAACGCCCTGGAGTTCGGATTCCTGAACTTCGACCATCCGGGGCCGACCGACTTCCGGGTGACGGCGGAACGCTGCATCCTGTGCGGCGCCTGTGCGGCGAATTGTCCGAACCAGGCCATCCGCATCATCGACCGGGGGGATGAACGCCTGCTCTCCTACTGCGGGACGATTTTAAACCGCCAGAAGCTCGAACATTGCCGTACGTGCGGCGCTGTCCTGGGCCCGCAGCGTTATCTGGAATTCCTGCAGAAACGCACGCAGACCGTCAGCCCGGTTGTAGCCGACCGGAATTTGTGCCATAGCTGTCTGCGCAGACAGACCGCGGGGGTCCATCAGGAAAACACCCCCGTATAGCAGCGTGTCACCGACCGAATCGACAAGGAGTGCCGCCATGGCTTTTCACAGGGGCCAGAAAGTGGAAATATTCCGGAAATCGGAGGATGAAGGCTGGGGTGAGCACATGGATCAGTACCTCGGCCGCCACGGCATCATCACGGACCCGGACACCACCAAGAACGACCCGGACGCGCTGATCGAAGTCAGCGTGGAAGGCAAGGGCACCCATCGGTTCCCTCAGGACTGTTTGCGGCTGCTGACCGCCTGAAGGCCGAAAGAGGAAAG
>JBFYWS010000011.1:0-7534 GCA_041310935.1 Desulfobacteraceae bacterium
AAGTGGTTTCATACCCCTGTATCACGCCTGCGAGCAAGGCGCAGGCCGATTCGGAAAGCGGAGTCCGCCTGCGGCGGATGAGCATTTACGAGAGGCCTGCAACGCCGCACCCGGGCGTCAGGCGGGGTTATGAAACCACTTCTAGCCCTTTTTGGAAATCGACATTCGGGCAACGGTTTCCATCAGCTTGTCCATGCCATATTTGTTGACCAACGATTCCAACCCGGTCTCCAACTCCTCCGCCTTCACTTCTTCTTCGACCTCCTCCTCCCGCTCTTCGTAGATCAGGGCATCGGCCAGGCACCACTGAACACACAAGGGCTCTGATAACGCCGGATCGCTCTCACACATATCACATTTGAGAGGCAGGCCCGAATCGGGTTCTTTGAAAAGATCCCTGGACGGGCAGGAGGCCCTGCAGAAGGCGCACTCATCGTATTCCTTGCCGTCAATCGTGTATTTGTCGCGGCCCATGCATTCGGATTTGGCATGCTCACCCGCATATACCGGAACATATATGTCTTTCAGGGGGTCACGAATCACCCGAATGCGGGACCGCGCCGGATTGTTGCTGCTGTACTGCGGGGCAGCGTGAAAGGCGGAGCAGGCCACCTCACATGCCCGGCAGCCGTTGCATTTATCGACATCCACTCGTATCGTTTTCACTATTTTCTTTTTTTTCTCACCCATGACGCTTAGCACCTCATCACTTTAGTTCTTTTTGCACCGACGTCTTTTCGGAAGGTTCGTCTTCACTATCCGTCAAGATCCCCCGCTTGACAAAGTCTTCGGCCACGTAGTCCAAACCGAATTCATGCAAGGAGGCTTTCGTGGGAATACCCTGGCTGTTCCACCCCTTGAATTCGTAATACGTATCCAGGAGCTCCTTTTCAAGCTCGGGAAATCGTTTCTTCCAATGGTTCTCCGGAGGCTTCTCGTCGGCTCTGCGCATGCCCCTTCTGATATTGATGGCCCTGACTAACGTACGGTACCTTTTGGCGGCTTGCGTCAGCTTGGCTTCATCCATATCGATTCCGGCCCCGGCCGAGATGAACTTGGGGTAATTGTGTATATGATACGGAGGCTTCAAGGGAAATGACGACAAACCGGAGCACATCCCGAGGGCGTCATCAATGTAGTGCATCCGCTCCTGCCAGTCGACGATGTGACACGACATCTCAACCGTCGGGTAATAGGGGATGGATTTTTCGCCGCGCGGTTCCCAGTCCAATAAATAGTTCTTGAACTTTTCATCGGGAACCTGGAACCAATCCTTTACAAACGCCTCTCGCTCCTCTCGCGTAGCAAAAGGCGCCTGCGGGAACTGCCCTTCGATCTGGGTGATGTTTATCTTTTCGCCGGTCGCATACATGAGAAAATAGATGGGATTCAACATCGACAGCTTGAGCGGCAGTTGCTCATGTTTTTTGATATTGTTGTGAGCATAGGCGTCTGCTCCCTTGCCGATCTGTTGGGCCGCCCAATGCGTGCCATTGGCTAAGACATCTCCGATCCCTTCCCGCCGGACAATTCTGTCCAGCAACCAGTAAAACCGCTCCTCGTTAACGGACGGCATGCCTGCCATGTCCTGGTCGGTCAAAATGCCCGCCTCATAAAGCTCAAGGCCGAAGGCCATGACCTGCGGGGCCGAGAATCCATCCACGCCATACTCCGTCGCCCGTTGAGCGATTCTCAAACCAAAATCCAGGTCTGACATGGCCGCCATGGTATAGGTAAGTTTCGAGAAGCATTTCATCATGTAGGTTGGAAGTCCCGGGGCGGAAATGGTTGCCCCGCATTTCATCGGACAATTGTAGCAGCTTATCAACCGTGTTCGCATTTTGTCCAACGTTTCCGTCCACTTCTGTGCGACCTCCTGGTTCCAGAAATCTTTTCTGCGAGTGCGGGAATTCCCCCACATGAAATTCTCGGTGTGCCACTTCTCATCATGCACTGCCATCTCTTGCGGTGACCCGAGCCCTGCCAATATGGGCATTACCCCGGGGACCGGGTTTTCGTTTCGGAATTTTATATATTTCAGCACCTCGCTGCAGAGCTCCATGAATTCAGCCGGTCGGGCGATATTGATGTCCTTTGTTCCACGGACAGCGACCGCCTTTAACCCTTTGTCGCCCATCACGGCGCCTATCCCGCCGCGGCTGGCACTGGACCTACCCTGCTCGATGGAAGCAAAATAGACCCTGTTTTCACCGGCCAGGCCGATCGCCGCCACCTGGGCTTTCGGCTCCTTCAACTCCTGACGAATAAGTTCTGCAGTTTCACCAGCGCCTTTACCCCGCAAATGCGAGGCATCGCGTATCTCGACTTTGTCGTTGTTTATCCACAAATAAACCAGATCGGGGGACTTGCCGCGAATGATCACTTTGTCATAACCGGCATACTTTAATTCCGGGGCCCAAAATCCCCCCATCATTGAAAATGCCATTAACAGGGTCTGAGGCGAAATGGTGGAAACAATCGTACGATTGCAGCCGGTAGCAGGTGTGCCGCATAAAAGACCGGCGCCGAATATGAGTAGGTTGTCGGGAGAAAAGGGCTCAACTTCAGGGGGAACCCTGTCCCACAATATCTTGGCGTTAGTGCCTAGACCGCCCAGATAAAGTTCGGTGTCCCGGGGGTCAGTTGCCACCCTCTCAATGTTTCCCCGGCTTAGATCGACTTCCAAATTAAACCCTGTCTCTGCGTACCTCATCTCTTTCCCCTTCTATATTGCCTGGATACGTGGCAACCTTTTTGATCGATCATGGGTTGCAGGCACCGAACTCAAAACAGCCTTCAGCCTTCAAGTGAAGATTGATTTGTTCACGTTTTCAATGACGATCTGCGCCGGCCCGGAGGTCGGCGGTGGCGCGATTGCAGCTACAAGGTAACTATAAAGTAGCTATAATGTATTTTTATGAGGTTCGCCGGAATTTGTCAAGAAAAAACCCATCAGACGAGGTGGGTCATTCAGGGATCGATGGCGGACTCTTTCGGGGCCGGGTTCAGAATCCCTGGGGGGCGTGCTCACGCATCAGCGCCAGCTCCGCACCTACAAGCGCGAGCTCATTACGGGTGATTTTCGCTCCATTCAGGTCACGAAAAGGCCCAGGGTCTTGCCGTCCTTGAGGTTCACCAAGCCTTCTTCGCAGATCCGCAGGTAAGGGATGGCCGCGCCCGTGAGCGTGATCAGCGACAGCAGCGGGTCGGGGAAGGAAACGCCCAACCGGGCGATGGACTGCCGGAGGGCTCTGATCTGCGCGGCGATGGCCGTGACGGGCAAGTCGTTCGCGAGCCCGAAGATGGGCATGGCGATCTCGGCCAGGACGCGCCCGTCCTCGCAGAGCGCGGCCCCGCCCTGCATCTCTGCCAGCCGGTTCACGGCAAAGGCCATGTCGGCGTCGTTCGCCCCGATGACGACAATGTCCGAGGTGTCCCAGGCCGCGCTGCAGGCCACCGCCCCGCAGGTGAGCCCGTAGCCCTTGATCAGTCCGGTGAACATCTTCCCGGGAGTGAGGGCGCGGTCGACCGCGGCGATTTTGCAAAGACCGTGCGCCGGGTCTGCCACCAGTTCGCCTCCCGAAACCGGCAGGTGCACTTGGCGTTCGGCCGTGACGAGATCGGTGACCATCTCCATGACCCGCACCCGGGCGCTGGCGGCGCTCGCGTTTGAGCGGATGACGAAATCGGCAGCCGTCAGGCGGCGGGGCAGCCTGACCGTCTTCAGGCTGGCAGCGGAAAACGAGTGCCGTCGGGGCGGTCTGATCAGTCGGCCGTTTTCGACGACGACCTCGCCGTTGCAGACGACCGTTTCCGGCTTGAATGCGGCCAGGTCCGGAATGAGCACCATATCCGCCAATCGCCCGGGCGCGATCCCGCCGAGGATGCCGTCCAAGCGAAAGTGCTCGGCCGCGTTGAGGGTCGTCATTTGAATGGCTTCGACCGGCGTGAACCCGCACGCAATCGCCTTGCGAACCGCTAAGTCCAAGTACTTTCCGTCCAGCAGGTCCTGCGGCGAGGCTCCGTCGCTGGCGAGCACCAGCCGCCGCAGGTCGACGCCGGACTCCCGGATGTGGGCGATGGCCTCCAGGTCCCTACGGATGCTGCCCTCGCGCGCCATCACGTGCACCCCCAGACGCAGGCGGGCGAGCACCTGGTCGGCGTCGATGGGTTCATGGCAGGAGAAGATGCCGGCGGAAACATAGGCGGCAAGCTTTTTTTCGCTGGCCCCGGCCGTGTGGCCCTCGATGACTTTGCCGGAGCGCTGCGTCTGTTCGAGAGCAGCCAGATAGGCTGCGGGCTCCTGGAGCACGGCCTGCCAGTAAGATTCGCCCAACCCGAGAATGTCTTCCCTTTTCAAAAGCATTGCCAGGTCTTCGGCGCAAATCCCCTTGGCGGCGGGGCTGATGGAGACCATGGCGGGCGCGGTGGCCAGGATGCGGATCGGCTGCTCCCGGAACGAATCGAGGAAATCGAGGACGCCCGCCAAACCGGCCACCGGGTAGGGCTCGAGGGTCTCGCTGACAACAGTGGTGACGCCCGCGGCGGCGGCAAACGGAATGAACTCGGCGGCCGTGTAGATCCAGGATAGGTGGGTGTGGCCGTCGATCAGCCCGGGCGCGAGGGTTTTGCCGGAGGCATCGAGCACCCGGGAGGCCGAGCCGATGACGTCCTCGATCTCGGCGGCGACCCGGGCGATCCACGGGCCCTTCACTGCCACTCCCATGTTTTTCTGGATTTCACCCGTATAGACGTTGACGAGGTCGGCGTTGCGCACCACCAGGTCGGCCGGCTCCTCGCCGAGCGCCACCCGCATGAGGGTTTGCATGTCTTCCCTGGTTTTCACGGGTAAGAGAGAGGTGGGAGTCACTTCTATCTTCTCCTTTATGGTAGATTTTTATCGGCAGATAAAAATCTCAACGGGCACCTTGCTGATCAGACGACCGCCGCCGGCGGTGACCTGGAAGACGCTCTCGACCCCGGCAGCGAACTCGTTTTCGTAGACCAGCTTGGGCTCCAGCGCGAACACCATGCCCGTCTCGAGCGGAAGCGTGCGGGCGCGGGCGATGATGGGGGGCTCGATCAGCTCGAGGCCGATCCCGTGGCCGATGAAGCTGGCCTTGTGTCCGGGCGGCCCCAGAAAGGCATCGGCGTAACCCAGGCGGTCTGCCCGGGCGCAGGCATGTTCGAATAGTTCGGCGAGCGTGCGGCCCGGGGTTGCCAGATCGAGAACGGCGTCGTGGATCTCGATGGCGGCCCGGCTCGCGCGATAGGCCTTTTCCGGCATGGAGCCGATGGCGAACATCCGGGTTTCGTCCATGTGATAGCCGTTCATCACGGTGCCCAGGTCCACCATGACCGGCTCCCCCGGCCGCAGCCGCCGGTTGCCCGCACCCGCCGGGAAGGCGGCGGAGGTGCCTTCGCCGCTCGCCGGTGAATCCAATACCCCCACTAATCCACCGCTGGTGCCGCTCAGCACGTGCCAGGAATACCCCTCGGTGTTGTAGTTGCGGACGCGCAGTTTCCCGCCATGGCCGATCGTGCGCGCGTAGGCCTCGAACATGCCGGCAAACTCCATCTCGGTCAGGCCGGGAGCGATGACGGTTTGCATGTAGTCAAATGTGCGCCGGGTCATTTCAGCGGTCGCTTCGAGCTGGGCGATCTCCCAGGCGGATTTGACGCTTCGAACCTGGAGGATGAGCGGCGAGCCGTCGACGCACTCCCTCGGCTTGAAAAGATCCCGGTAGAAGCGGAATTCATTGACCGGAAGAACATCCATTTCCAGCCCGAGGCGTGCCGGTCTCCGGCAGCAAACGTCGGCGATCAGGCCCGGAACGGTTTTGACGCTGTCGATGGCGATAATGGTCTCGACACTCGACTCCGCGCGGGCGCGGGCGACGGACTGCTTGATGAACAGCAGCGGCTTGCCCTCCGCCGGCAGGTAGAGAAAACCGTTCTGGGCCGTACCGCTGAAATAGAAGAGGTCTACGCGTTGGACGATGAAGAGCCCGTCGATTCCCGCTCGGCGTAGCTGTTCCTGGATCGAGGCGGTGCGGCGCTCGATTTCAGCGGGAGGGACCCTGAAGGCCTCGGGGTCGGCCGGATGGTGCGGTTCGCATGGCGTCATGGCTGTTGCACTTTCTACACCGCCGCCTGGAATTATTAAAGTCCAAAGTGCGACTCGGCGACACGCTTCAGCAGTTCGAAGGCCTTTTGGACGGCAGGGGCCTGGTAGGTTGTTTTCTTTTTGGCCGGCATTCTGTTAGTATCGATCGCAATGCGTCCTATATAGCGAACATCAGCATGACACGTTGGCTGGCCTTTTCCCGGATACTCGCATCCGGCGATCCAGTGTCCATCCATAAACGGCATCTTTCGGCCCATGCCGGCGTTCTCGCTCTTCACAATCCTCGACGTAGAAGGACTACGCCTGCGGGTGCGAAATCGCTGCGGCCTTGGCCTGAACCGAAATCCACCATTTCTGGATGGACACCAGCTAAGGAGGCAAGGGAATGAAAAACGGTTTTAACGCCCCATGAAAATTACCGTTGAGTCATTGGGTCTGCCGACCCTTTCGGCCGTGATCGGCAAGAAGACCGAAATCGCACTCGAGGCCGGAACCCTGGCGGATCTGGTCCGCCATCTCACCGGGCGTTTCGGTCCCAAGGCGCGGCAGGTGCTTTTGGACGGTGACGGCAACCTGGATCTCACCATTCAGGTGATGCTGAACGAAGAGGGCTTTATCTCCCGCGACGAACTTCCCCGGCGTCTCCTCAAGGAGGGCGATCACATCCGCTTCATGTTGCTCGTGGGCGGAGGCTGATCCCGCATCCGTCCGCCTCAGACCGGTTTTTGCCCGCGCAGGAAAAAATCCAGGGCCTCGATCACCACGCTGGAGAACGTGCTGGCGTTGTCCTTCGCATAGGCGGCCACCCGTTCCGCGAGGACGCAGGGAATGCAGATGGTGATGTCCTGGGTGGGGTCGGAACACATGGTTTCCTGATTCTTGCTCATCAGATCAACTCCCGCATGCCATGAAAGGGTCATGATTCAGGGAAAGAAAGTATTAGACAGGATTAACAGGATTCACACATATTTTTCCAATTCGCGCCTTCCGCGTATTTCGTAGTTCTCTCTTCCTCATCCATCATAATTCGAAGGGAATTGCAAACGGAAAGCGCCCGGCTCTATCCGGGTCTGTCGCTGACGCTGGTGACGCCGGATTTGACTTGGCGCGGCGGCCGATCTATTTTACCGCATATATACTTAGCCGCCATCGAATCAACCAACCAACAAGGGGGGCAGATGCTGAAACGAATTGAGGTTTATAAGGATGGGAAGTTCAACGACTTGGCCATGGCGAAGATGCTGGTGCACGATTCCCCCTATTTCCGTGTGCTCAATTTCAACTTCAAGGCCGGCCAGGAACTGCCCATTCACTCTCACGACACGGAAGGCCAACTCAGCATCGTCGTCCTGGAGGGCAAGGGCCTTTTCCTGGGTAAGGACGGGCAGACGCTGCCGGCCCGAACCG
>JBFYWS010000170.1:0-4054 GCA_041310935.1 Desulfobacteraceae bacterium
AACCTCTATCTCCTCCGCCTCCGCCCGGCTGGGAACAGCAATCTTAAGCGCTTCCCCGACCTGCTTGAGATCCTCCGGCTGGGGGAACACGAGGTCGATCCAGCAGGGGGTCAACGTCTCCTGGAACTCTTCCCAATCGCCGAAGTGCCACACGGCGTTCTGGCGGGTGAGGACCTTGATCATGATAATAACAGATTACACCAGTTTCGGCTTGAATTCAAATCAGTAAATTAATCCTTGCATAAATTTTATCTCTATATTAAAGATCTCACTGTTTATTTTAAATACCCTCACCCAGGAGCCGTCATGACGCCCGGGACTTGGCCAGGCGCTATTTCTTGCAAGCAAGTTAGCGACGGGCGCCTTCGCTTGCTCCCGACCAGGGGGCATGACCTCACGGGGATTTCTGAAATCTTTTCGATTCCCCGCCGGATTGCTTTTTTCACTCCATCAGCCGATTCATCTTGCCACGGGTAGGAAATTCTTTAAGGGCAGCACTGCACTCACACCATCGGGATAAAGGAGGGAGGAGAGAATGCGAAAAGGGCTTGTCGGTTTCATGGTCTTAGTGGTGCTTGTGGGCTTGTCGTCGTCTGTTTACGCCGGCGGCATCATCAACAAACAGAACCTCAGCGCGGATTACATCCGCACACTCAACCGCAACGCCGCCACCGACTCGGCCGACGCCGTGGCGTTCAATCCAGCCGGCACGGCAATGATGCAGGACGGCCTCTATATGAGGGCCGATGCCATCTATCTTTGGAAAGATTACTCGAACCAACTACCGTCCGCCCCACCTTTTTTTAACTATGGGACGCTTGATTCGGAAGAACCATCCATTGTTCCCGGGCTTTTTGCGGTGTACAAGCAGGACCGTTGGGCCACTTTTTTCGGCGTTACCGTCCCTGGCGGAGGCGGCAAGGTGGATTTTAAAGATGGAAATGCACGTACGGTCCTGTTGGGCTTCGGTTATCAGGGTGCTTTCGGCGCTCCCACAGGCCAGCAGCACATAGAGGCGGAAAGCCATTATATCGGTTACAGCTTTGGAGGCTCTTACAAAATTCTCGATTCCCTGTCGATCGGGGGAGGTGTCCGGTATGTGGATGCCTTTCAAAAATTCAAGGGATCTTCGGTGGGGGCCGGCGGGCCTCTCGGGAATACAGCCAGTGTCAAAATCGAGCGAGAGGATGAAGCGTGGAACTATTTTCTCGGTTTAGATTACGCCCCGATCAAAGATCTGAACATCGCGCTGACCTACATGTCCAACACGCCACTTAACTTCAAGGCAGATACCCGAGACAACACCACTGCCCTCGGCGCCAATTCCATCTCTTCGCGGGTCGGCTGGCAGGACGGGACCCACGAACGCGAGGATCTGCCCGGTTACATTGCGGCGGGTGTATCCTATTTTATCCTCCCGGGCACGCTCCGGATCGAGCCGAACCTCACATACTACTTAGAGAAACAGGCCAAATTTGAGGGGCAACGCTTTCAAAATTCGAATCCCGGCAACAGCTATGACATCGGAATCACGCTGGAGTATATTTTAAATCCGCAGTGGCGGTTCAGCGTGGGTTACCTGCACACCGAAATTAAAGGCATGAAATCGGAGGACCTGCTGCCCGAGAATCCGGAGCTGGACGCCAACAGCGTGGGCTTGGGCCTGGTCTATAGCCCGATCGAGCGCCTGGATCTGACCCTGGGCGTCGAGCGGTCGTGGTACGAATCGGTGAAAACGGGTGCAAATTCAACAGCAGCCGGCCGGGCGCCGGCCGGCACTGAGTACGACAAGGATGTCTATGGCGCGGCCTTCGGTATCCAGTACCGTTTCTTCTAAGATTATACCCGGGGGCGGCGGCCTGCGCCGCCCCCGGACTCACCCCGCTTTTGCCTCGGCCGAATGCGGCCGCCCTGCGCGTCGATAAAAAAATCGATTCCAAAGTGCCCTCGCCATCTGCTACAATTCCCGGTAAGTGAATCGCGGCGGCCTCGCCCGATCAGCACCCGGCGTGACGAGGCCAGCCCTTCATGCGGGGTTCGGAGGAGATGCCATGCTGCTCGTCATGAACGTCAACAACACCAACACCATGTTCGGGCTGCACCGCGAAGGCGAGTGGATTGCCAGTTGGCGCATCGCGACGGACAGGGCCAAACAGCCGGATGAGTACGCCATGGTGCTGCGCAACCTGTTCGACTACAGCCACCTGAACTGGTCCGAGGTGTCGGGTGTGGCGCTGGCGAGCGTGGTGCCACCGTTGACCGCCTGCTTCGTCGACATGAGTCGCCGCTACCTCGGGCATGACCCGCTGATCGTGTCGAGTGAAATCAAGACCGGCGTGCGCATTCTGATCGACTACCCGTCCGAGATCGGGGCCGACCGCATTCTCAACGCGCTGGGGGCCAAGGCGCGTCACAGTTGCCCGGCGATCGTCGTCGACATCGGCACCGCCACGACCTTCGACGCCATCTCCAAGGAGGGCGACTACCTCGGGGGGGCCATTGCCCCCGGTCTGGGCATCGCCGCGGAGGCGCTTTACAGCCGCACGGCCAAGCTGCCGCGCATCGAGCTTACCGCGCCGCCGGCGGCCATTGGGAAAAACACGGTGCACGCCATGCAGTCCGGGCTCGTCCTGGGGTACGTGGGGCTGGTCGAGGGTCTGGTGGCCCGCATCCGGGCCGAGTTGGGCGGGCAGGCCAAGGTGGTCGCCACCGGCGGCATGGCGCACATCCTGGCGCAGATGACCGATGCGATCGAGGTGGTCGACCCGATGCTGACGCTGGAGGGCCTGCGCTTGATCTATCACCTGAACCGTCAGGAGTAGCCGATGGACAACGAGATTCCGATTCTGAAAGGCAGACACATCGTCGTCGGGGTGACCGGGGGCATCGCGGCCTACAAGGCGGCCGATCTCACCAGTCGGCTGGTCAAGGCCGGCGCGAACGTGGACGTGGTCATGACGCCGGCGGCCGCCGAGTTTGTCCGGCCCATCACGTTCCAGGCGCTCACCCACCGGCCGGTGGCGATGGACATGTTCTCGCTTTTGCAGGAGACCGAGATCGGCCATGTGAGCCTGGGCAAGCGTGCGGCGCTGATGATCATCGCGCCCGCGACCGCCAGCACGCTGGCCAAGCTCGCGCACGGTATCTCCGACAACATGCTCACCACCACGGCGCTCGCATGCCGGGGGCCCATTCTACTGGCCCCGGCCATGGAATCCGGCATGTGGGGCAACCCGGCGACGCTTGCCAACATGGACCTCCTGCGGCAGCGGGGCTATCACGCCGTGGGGCCGGAATCCGGGCGGCTCGCCTCGGGCGCCACCGGGGTCGGGCGGATGGCGGAGCCCGAAACCATCCTGGACGCGGCGTGCTGGGTGCTCGGCCGCGGTGGGCCGCTTGCGGGTATGCCGGTCGTGGTCACGGCGGGCGGGACGCGCGAGGCCATCGACCCGGTGCGCTTCGTCGGCAACCACAGCAGCGGCAAAATGGGGTTTGCGCTGGCGTTTGCCGCGCGGGACCGTGGGGCCGAGGTCACGCTGATCCACGGCCCCACATCCCTGACCGGCCCTTACGGCGCAAAGACCGTCGCGGTGGAGTCCGCCGAACAGATGCAGGCGGCCGTCCTCGCGTCGATCCCCGGTGCGGCGGGCCTCGTCATGGCCGCTGCCGTGGCGGACTACCGCCCGACGTCGGCGGCCGAGCACAAAATCAAGAAACAGGCCGGGCAGATGCGCCTCGACCTGACCCGCACCCCGGACATCCTGGCGGCGGTGGCCGGCCAGCGCGCCGAGAGCGGTAACCCCAAGGTGGTCATCGGTTTTGCCGCCGAAACCCAGAACGTGCTCGAAAACGCCCGCGCCAAGCTTACGCGCAAGGGGCTCGACCTGATCGTCGCCAACGACGTGTCCGCGGCCGACAGCGGGTTTGCCGTGGACACCAACCGTGTCACGATCATCGATGCCGCCGGCCGCGCGGAACCGCTGCCCCTGATGTCCAAGGCGGCGGTGGCCGAAACGATCATCGATCGCCTGGCGGAAATTCTCCGCCGACCGTG
>JBFYWS010000023.1:0-6221 GCA_041310935.1 Desulfobacteraceae bacterium
AGGCAGGGCCAATCCCCACGCGCGGCGGGAATCGCCGCCCCATGGGGGTTGGCCCTGCCTTCGGGAAGAACCATTCAAGCCAATTCAAACAACACCAGTCAGATGCAGATGCTGGAGACTATGAACCGCCCATCGCCGCGGGTGGTTTGGGGTGGGCGCGATCTATCCCTTGCAGAAGCCGTCGCGTTTAAGGGCTTGCTTGGTACGGGTGCGGGTCGTCTGGCCAGCGGCCTGAAGGTTCTGGTCGGTGTTGCCGGTCAGATCGGCCTGGCAGGAGCCATCGCGGTCGCGACGCTTCGGCTTGCGGTCGCGGTCGCGGGCGCGGGTCAGGTCAGCGGCCAAGAGCTTGCCGTCGACCGCATCGATGAGGTCGCTGTTGCCTGGCACGCCATTTTTCAATCGTTTTTGCTGACGCGATTGGATTTGGGTCTGGTCGGCGACCAGAAGATTTTGAACGGTCTTACCCGTCAGATCGATTTGGCAGGAGCGGTCCCGCTTGGTGGCTTGCTTGGTACCTTTGCGGGTCTGATCAGCCGCGAAAACCAAAGTGGCGCTGCACAGAAAAATAATCACAATCATTCCAATGGATCTCTTCATTAATTTCCTCCTCTGTTACGATGGTTTCTGATTAAAGTTGGAATACGGCGATGTGCATAGTCGCAAGTATCTACGCAGGAGGGGTGGAAAAGGTCACAATTTTTTTTAGCCGGTGCGAAAATCTACTGAATTGAACCCGGCGCCAACCTTAAACAATCATCCCAAACCATCTCCAACGCCTCGAAGTGGGCCGCGACGCATCGATAATATCGGCTGGCCCAGGGCCGGTCCTGAGCGATCATCGAACAACTTTTACAGATCCCCCTTGAGTACTTCAAATCCCCCATCGGCGATGGAACATGCTTGACACAAGTAAACGCCTTTGGCTATTCTGCCGCCAAGCCTTAGCAAAGGATGGGACGTTCGCCGTCCGTTCCGCCATTCGGAACACATCCCGAAACGAAGTGCTTTCCCTTCGGACATGAATGCTGTTGTGCGGACCCTTTTTCGGGGAATCCTCCCTTGATTCGGAAACGCCGGCACCATGGCGCAGGAGAATCAAAACTCTTTTCATTCATTTCAGAACCGCCGCCTCGATCAATTGCGGCACTTGCAAACCACAGGCAAAAGGAGATCACGATGAAAAAAATCGGCATGCTGGCACTGGCGTTGTTGCTCTTCACCGTCAACGGGTACGCCCAGAGCGCCAAGGTGGTCATCACCACCGGTGGAATCGGCGGTGTTTACTACTACTATGGAACCCAAGTCTCCGAAATTTTGAGCAAAAACAATGTAGCCGCCGCCACGGCGATCCAGACCGCCGCCTCGGTGGACAACATGCTTCTGCTTCGCGACAAGACCGACCCGGCCAAGTCCACCTACTTCATCGGCACCGTTCTTCCCGACACGGCCTATTTCACCGTGACGGGCAAGCATGAAAAATTCGCTGACAAACCCGCAAAGGCCACTATTTTGTGGATGATGTACCCCAATTACCTGCACATCGTGACCACGGAGAACACCGGCATCAAGACGCTTTCCGATATCGACGGCAAGCGCGTCTCCACCGGCGCTCCGGGTTCGGGGACCGAATTTACCGCCCTGAATTTGCTCAAGGCGGCCAACATCGATCCGAACAAATTCAGGAAATGGGAAAAGCTGGGCGCCAAGGAGTCCGACGAAGCCCTGGCCAACGGGACCCTGGACGCCTATGTCTGGTCGGGTGGTCTGCCCACCGGCTCGATCGTCGAGCTGGCCAACACCTTGAAGCGCAAGGGGAGCCCTCTCTTTCTCGTCCCGCTGCCGGAGAGCGACCCGGCCGTGGCCGCCTTCAAGAAGGAATTTCCCGGCCTGGCCGACAGCCAGATGATTCCCCAGGCGACGTACGGCACGGCCGCCGATACGCCGACATTGGCCTTCTGGAACATGTTCGTCGGCCCCGAGTCGCTGCCCGAGGACCTCGCCTACAACATGACCAAAGCGGTGTTTGAAAACCTGGAGACCTTGCACTCGTCGGTCAAGGCGGCCAGGGACACCACCGCCGAAAATTCCGCCCTCTTCGTCGGCAAGACCGCCATTCCCTTTCATCCGGGAGCCGTCAAGTACTTTTCCGAAAAAGGTCTCGTGAAATAGCCAGGCAGGATGACCAAACGCCGATTGATGATCCTGGCGATCGTGGTGGCCAGCTTCCTGGGGCTCTTCAAACCCGCCGTGATCCGGACCGATGACAAGACCCGACTGGCAGCGTTTTTTCGCTGGCAGTCGGGTCAAATCCGGTTCATCAATTCCGTCACGGACCAGCCCGTTGCCATCGACTTTCACATCGGCCGTCGCTTCCAGGCGTTCTCCGTTTCCACGGATGATACGACCGAAGCCTACTACACCCATGGTGTGTATGACATGAACACCGCTGTCGTCAAAGATTCCACCGACCAGCTCCGGTTCTGCTCGGTGCAAGGAATTTCGTTAACGATTGGGTTTTATACGATTTCCGTGAAAGACGGATGCCTGGAGGTTGGCCTGTTATGGACAGTCTGGTGAAGCGGCTGGTCGCCGTTGTGGCGATCATCGGTACCCTCTACCACATCTATATCGTCATCCACCCCTTCACCCCGTTTGCCGCCCTGAGAATTTCGCTGCTGGACCTGACCCAGGTGCAGCGCGCCGTGCATGTCTTTCTGATCGCCATTCTGGGTTATCTGGTCAGTTTCTTGCGCCTCCGGCCGCGCCACCGCATCGGGGCCCTGCCACTGGCCTTCATGACGATTTTGATCATGGTCGAATTCGTCCGCCTGGATCTGCCGACAGCCCTCAAGGCCTTTGCCGTCATCATCTGGGCCTGCACCATGCTGCCGACGTTGGTGCCGGCGACCCAGAAATGGTCCAACCTGGCCTGCGCCGCGCTGAGCTTTCTGCCGTTTGTCTATCTGGTGGTCCATTACGAAGCCCTGATCTACCGGGCCATCATGCCCGAACCTTGGGACCTGGTGATGTCTTTCGCCGAGGTCCTGCTGGTGCTCGGGGTGATTTTTCGCCTCAGCGGTCCGATCATGCCGACCATCGTGATGATCTTTCTGCTCTACAACCTTTACGGCGACGCCATCCCCGGCCTTTTCGCGAACCCCGGCTTCGACTTCGACATGCTCCTGGGCAAGATGTACTGCGAAACCGAGGCGGGCATCTTCGGCTCGATCACGGGCGTTTCGGTCAAATACCTCATCTATTTCACCATCATGGGCGCGATCGTGACCCGGCTTAACTTCGGCCGGATCATCGCCAACATCGCCTTGCTCTTTGTCGGCCGCAGCCCCGCCTCGCCGGGCCGGGCCTGCTCGATGATGGCTGTGTTGATGGGAATGTTTTCCGGGTCGGGGGCCTCGGACACCCAGTTCGTGGCCACCCTGACCAAGCCGCTGTTCGAAAAGGTGGGCTACGACAAGCTGGTGGCCGCCGGCGTAATCGCGACAGTGGGATCGATCGCCTATATCACCCCGCCGGTGATGGGGTCGATCTCCTTTATCATGGTCGAGCTGCTCTCGATTCCCTATTCGTTGATCATTGTCATGGCAATCGGTCCGATGCTTCTATATCTAATAGGGATTGTCACTTACAACGAGCTTTACGTCAGAAAGATGAAACTGCCCCAGCTCGAAATCTCGGCCCTGATCGATTTTTCCTATTTCAAGCGCTACTGTTACGTGTTCATCCCCATCATCTTTATCATCGCAATGATTTACAAGGGGTTTTCCATCAACCTGACCGTCACCGCGGCCGCGATCCTTTTTGCGATTTTCGCCTATGCCGATCCGAGCATTCGGCCGCCCCTGATCAACCTGATGAAGGCCTTGGAAGAAGGGATCATCAGCCTTCTGCCCATTGCCAGCGCCGTGATCGCCGCCAACATGATCATGTCGATGATGGTGATGAGCGGTCTGGCCTCCAAGTTCTCCATCATCTTGATGGATATCTCCGGCAGCAGCATCCTGCTGGCCGTGCTGTTTACTGGATTTTTCAGCCTGGTGCTGGGGATGGGGGTCCCGCCCATCGCCACCTACGTGTTGACTTCCGCCCTGACGGCGCCCACGATTCAAAAGCTGGCCATGCTCAACGGGATCCCCGAAGAGGCAGCCCTGATGGCCACCCACATGTTCCTGTTCTACTTCGCGGTCCTGGCCGAGGTCACTCCTCCGGTGGCCCTTTCCGCCTACGCCGCCGCCTCCGTGATGGGCACCGATCCGATCAAAACCGGGGTCTTCGCCGCGCGTGTGGCGTTGCCCAAATACTTCATCGGGCTCACCCTCATTTTGTCGTTGAGCGGAACTTCCCTGCTGATTATCCCGGTGCTTCATACCCTGCCGCTGGCCACGGCGATCGGTCATATCGTCTTTACCTTTTTTTTCACCATCATGGCCGTTCTATGTTTGAATATCGCCGTGGTGGGCCATTTTCGAAAGAGCCTGTCCAAGGTGCAACGGTATGCTATCGGCATCTGCGCCATCATGCTCTTCTATCCCTCCTACCAGTTGAGCGTGGCTGCCACCGCCGTCGTCATTCCCTTGTTGATCCTCAATTTCATCAAGGGCCGAGCGGCCGCCGGAGCGCTGGGCGAAGCCTGAGCAGAGCAGATGGAAGACCCTGATGATGACAGTGCGCCCGTCAACGCGCGCACGCTCCCGAACCCGCAGCCCATAGGAAATTGGATTTTCCGGATATCCGCAGGCAGGCAGCGGACCCCGCCAGCAGCGCCATCGGGCATTCTGACCGCGGCCCAGACACTCCACTCTATTCTCCGCCCGCAAGTTCTTTAACACGCGCCTGATCACAGGCATCAATTTCACTTTGGGCGTACCTGATCCCACCTCCTGAACTTGCGCCTGCTTTAATCAATGTGAATCACAGCCATGGCGGCATTAAAAACCGCCCATACATTATCACCCTTTTTGATCTCCAGTGATTCCCGCCTCTTTTCAGTCAGAATGGAACACAACTCGGTACTATCGGAAATTTGAACGACGACCTCTGAATTGATCTTTCCTTTGATGACCCGAAGCACTGATCCCTTGAATCGATTCTCAGCCGAACAGGCCGGTTCCTCAACCCCCTTATAAAGGACCACCAGGGGGGCCTTTACTTCCACTGCAACCAGGCGTCCTGGCTTGAGACCAAGCCGGCTCTGGCTGTCCTTGGTGACAAGGGAATGGATGCTTTGCCCATCGATCGAAATGATTTCTATGGTAGCCTGCACATCGCCGATCTGAACTTTATCGATTTTGCCGAAGAAAGAGTTGCGAGCGCTTGTTTTGCGTTTGTTTTCACGTTCGATATGAAGGCGCTCCACTTTTCTGATTTCTTCCTCTGAAAACTCAACATATGAGGCGGCCAGGTTAGGGGTCGAATGGCCCATTATCCTCTGCACCACCGGAAGCGGCACGTTGCCCTGCATCAACTCGATGGCCCTTGATCTTCTGATTGCTTCCGGGGTTCCCAAATCACGGGGAATGCCGGCAGCCTCCGCGCAATCATAAAATTTGCGGCGCACATGGGCCGGATCGATCTTAAAGAGTTCCGGCGTTGCGCTTGAAAGTCGAAGGTCGCTTAGGGTGTTTTTTATTTCATCCGCCAGCAACTCCGGTATCTGAACCTCCCTGGTGCTGCCGTTTTGCACATCACCTTTATGAAATAAAACTTTGCGTTTTTGGAAATCGATATCGTTGACGGGATGCAAACTGAAGATCTCATTAAGCCTTGCACCGGTATAGCGGATAAGGAGAAATATCAGCAGCACGCGCTTTCTCGACAATTTTCGATTACCCCCCGCAGGGGCGCTCGCCCAGGCGCGAAAGGACTGCTCAAGGCTTTGCAGCTGTACCGGATCGATCGATTTTTTAGTCGTTGCTGCGACCATACCGGCATGGCGTGTTGGCGTCATAGTTTGAGTTCCTTCCATGTTTAGCTTCTACCAGTGGTGCCCTCTTTCGTAAAATATCCTTGACAGAGGCACACTGGATAAGTTAGTCGACATCAAACTGGCACGATAAATAATTAATACGTGCCAATAAGTCAAGCCAATAATGAACCGGAACAAAAACTAAACGAGGTGGACTATGTCGAATGGACGTGAGGTGAAGACAGACACCGTCGAAAGTGCAAGGGTCTCGCCTGAAACAACGCCCGGCAAGGAACAA
>JBFYWS010000025.1:0-3525 GCA_041310935.1 Desulfobacteraceae bacterium
GTCATCAGATTTTGCGCTTATCGATCACGCGTACGGCCTTGCCTTCGCTGCGCTGGATGCCCTTGGGCTCCACCAGCTTGACCTGGGCGGCCACCCCCAGGGTTTCGCGGATGCTCCGTTCCAGCTCCCGTTCGATGGACTGCAGGTTCTTGATCTCGTCGGAGAACATGGCCTCGTTCACCTCCACCAGCACCGTCAGCTGGTCCAGGGTGCCGATGCGCTCCACCACGAGCTGGTAGTGCGGCTCGAGGTGCTTGGTCTCCATGATGACGCTTTCGATCTGGGACGGGAAGACATTGACGCCGCGAATGATGAGCATGTCGTCGCTGCGGCCCTGGATGCGGCCCATGCGCACGATGGTGCGGCCGCAGCGGCAGGGCTCGGGGTCAAGCACGGAGAGGTCCCGGGTGCGGTAGCGAATCACCGGGAAGGCCTCCTTGGTGATAGTAGTGAACACGAGCTCGCCGGGGGTCCCATAGGGCAGCACCGCGCCGGTCTGCGGGTTGATGATCTCGGGGATGAAGTGATCCTCGAAGACGTGCAGGCCGTTCTGGGCCTCGATGCACTCGATGGACACGCCGGGGCCCATCACCTCGCTCAGCCCGTAGATGTCCATGGCCTTCAGGTTGAGCGTGCGCTCGATCTCCCGGCGCATCTGCTCGGACCAGGGCTCGGCGCCGAAGATGCCCGCCTTGAACTTGAGGTCGCGGAAGCTCACCCCCATCTCCGCGGCCACTTCGGCCAGGTGCAGGGCGTAGGACGGGGTGCAGGTGAGCACGGTCGGGCCGAAGTCCTTCATGATCATCACCTGGCGCTTGGTGTTTCCGCCCGAGATGGGGATGACCGAGGCCCCGAGCCTTTCGGCGCCGTAGTGGACCCCCAGCCCCCCGGTGAACAGGCCGTAGCCGTAGGCGTTGTGGACGATGTCGTCCCGGCGCGTGCCGGCCGCCATCAGGGAGCGCGCCATCAGCTCGGCCCAGGTCTGGATGTCGCGTGCGGTGTAGCCCACCACCGTGGGTTTGCCGGTCGTCCCGGAGGAGGCGTGGATGCGCGTGACGTTGTCCATGGGCACGGCGAACATCCCGAACGGGTAGTTGTCGCGCAGGTCGGCCTTGGTGGTGAACGGCAGTTTCTGCAGGTCGGAAAGCGAGCGGATGTCCGCGGGCGCAACCCCGGCCTCGTCGAAGCGCCGCCGGTAAAACGGGGTGGCGTTGTAGACCCGCGCGACCGTCGCTTGCAGCCGCCGGAGCTGGATGGACTCGAGCGCCTCCCGGGGCATGGTTTCGAATTCTTCATTGTAGATCATGACGTCTCCTCCTCCGGGAAAAGCTTTTTGGAAAGCTCGACCAGCTTGTATTTCTGGATCTTGCCGCTGGCCGTCATGGGATAGCCGGCGACGAAACCGACGTGTCGTGGGATCTTGTAGCGGCTGATGCGGCCGCGGCAGAAATCCTTGACATCTTCCTCCGTGACGTTCGCCCCCTGCTTGAGCTTGATGAAGGCGCCCACCTCCTCGCCGTACTTGCGGCTGGGCACCCCGACCACCTGGACGTCCGCAACGCCCTCCAGCTTGAAGAGATACTCCTCGATCTCGCGGGGGTAGATGTTCTCGCCGCCGCGGATGATCATGTCCTTCAGCCGCCCCGTGATGGAGAGATACCCGTCGGCGTCCAGCACCCCGAGATCGCCGGAGTGCAGCCAGCCGTCGGCGTCGATCGCCTTGGCGGTCGCCTCCGGCATCTTGTAATAGCCCTTCATCACGCTGTAGCCGCGGCAGCACACCTCTCCCTGGACGCCTGCGGGCCGGGGATCTCCGCTTTTCGGATCGACCACCTTGACCTCGATGCCCGGCATGGCGCGGCCAACGGTTGCGGTTTGCCGGCGGATGTCGTCGCCGATCAGGGTCTGGGTGATGACGGGTGAATTCTCAGTGAGGCCGTAGCAGATCGTGACCTCCCGCATGTACATCTTCTCGATCACCTGGCGCATGACCGCGACCGGGCAGGGCGAGCCGGCCATGATGCCGGTGCGCAGGCTGTCGAACCGGAACTTGTCGAAGAGTTTGTGGTCGAGGATGGCGATGAACATGGTGGGCACACCATAAAGGGCGGTGCAGCGCTCCTGCTCGACGGCCGTCATCGCTGCCACGGGGTCGAAGCCCTCCAGGATGACGAGGGTCGCACCGTGGTTCACCGCGGCGAGCACCCCCAAGACGCAGCCGAAGCAGTGAAACAGCGGCACGGGCAGGCAGACCCGGTCGGAGGGGCCGAAGTGCTGATTGGCGCCGATCCAGTAGCCGTTGTTGCCGATGTTGTGATGGGTCAGCATGACCCCCTTGGGGAACCCGGTGGTGCCCGAGGTGTACTGCATGTTGACGACGTCGTGGGGGTCGAGGGCGGCCTGGCGCGCCCGGTAGTCGCTCGCGTCGGTCATGGCGCTCATCGCCAGGACCTCGGGGACGGAATACATCCCACGGTGTTTTTCCAGGCCCAGGAAGAAGACCCGTTTCAGGTGCGGGAACTGCGCGGTCGTGAGGTGCCCCCGCTCCTGGGTTCGCAGCTCAGGCACCAGCTCGTAAACCGTCTGGAGGTAGTCGATGTCCTGGTAGCCGTCGATAAGAAACAGGTTTTCGGTGTCCGACTGCGCTAGCACGTAGGCAAGTTCGCTGATGCGGTAGTTGGTGTTGATGGTGAGCAGTACGGCCCCTATTTTGGCCGTGGCGAACTGCAGCGCCACCCAGTAGGGCACGTTGGTCGCCCAAACGGCGACCTTTTCACCCCTCTGGATGCCCATCGCCATCAGCCCCCGGGCCAGGCGGTCCACGAGATCGCCGAACTCGCGGTAGGTCAGCCGGAAATCCCGGTCGACGTAGACCACGGCTTCATTGTCCGGGAACGCCGCCACGGTTCGATTGAGGATTTGTCCGAGGGTCACGGCGTGTAAACGTTCTGTGGTCATGGATTGTTCCCCGCTGACATCAGTCCGGAAAGTAGAGCACGGCATAAATCGAGGCGGTTGCTGCGCCATGGCAAGAGACATAGTGGGGGACGATGGAGTTGTAATAAATGCTGTCTCCCTGCGCCAGTATGTGAGTCTCTTTGCCGTAGACGATTTCGACGTGGCCGGATTGGACCACGATGAACTCCTCGCCCTCGTGGGAGGAAAGGTTTTTCTCCTTTGCGGACTCCGGCAGCAATTCCACGAAGAAGGGCTCCATGTGCCGGTCGGTTTTGCCGCGGCCCAGGGAGTAGAACTGCAGGGCGACCGGCGCGTTTTTCGATCGCAGCATGCTAAGCTCCTGGGTACGCTCCTGGCGGCGGATGATGAGGGGGTCGCTGCTCACCTGGTCGTCGAGCAGGGTTCCCAGGCGCACGCTGAGCGCGCGCGCGATCTTCAGCAGCGGTCCCAGCGACGGATAGACATCTTCCTCCTCGACCAGGCGGATCAGCTCGGCCTTGAGGCCGGTCCGCTGCTCCAGCTCCGCGAGGCTCAGCCCCTTGTTGCCCATGATGGTTTTGATGCGTT
>JBFYWS010000054.1:0-2594 GCA_041310935.1 Desulfobacteraceae bacterium
GATCTGCTCGAGGATCGCGCCCTCGATGTCATCGATCACGTCGCCTTCCAGGCGCCAGTCCTTCAGCAGATTGAAAATATCGGAAATGCCCTTCTGCAGGCTCCGCTTGGCATTGCGCTGCTCGTCCGGGTCTTCGTCCAGCGCGAAGGCCTTTTCACGATGAGGGCGGGTCTGCTCGTGGATGGACTTGATCTGGCGGATGGTCTCCAGAAACTTTCCGGTTTGCGCCACCTCGTCGTTGTAAGTGTCGCCCTCGTCGATGTCCCGGAGAACGTGCTTCGGCCGCAACGTCCCATTTTCGATTTTTTCGCCCAGGCGGATGATTTCCTCCACCCCCGCGGTGCTATCCAACAGCGCCCGCAGCACTTCCTGCTCGCCGGATTCGATCTTCTTCGCGATCTCCACCTCGCCCTCCCGGCTGAGCAGGGTGACCATGCCCATCTCGCGCAGGTACATCTTGACCGGGTCCGTGACCGCGCCGTAGTCGGTGGCATCGATGTCCTCGCTCGCCACCTTGCTTTCGACGACGGCTTTCACCGTCTTTACAAGCTTCTTGTTCTGCTTTTCGTCCACTACCTCGATGCCGTTGTCGTCAAACAGCATCAGGGTTTCATCGATCTGATCCGGGGAGAGCATATCCTCGGGCAGCATCTCGTTGATCTCATCATAGGTCAGGTACCCCTGCTTCTTGCCCTTGGCCAGGAGTTCCGTGATGGCCTTCTGGTCGACTTTTTTAGCGGAAGGCTTTTTAGCGTCCGCCGCCGGCGCGGGTGCCTCTCGCTTTTTGACCGTCTTGGTCGTTTTGGCCGCAACGGCCGGCTTTTTCACGGGATGAGCCTTCTGGGCCTTCTTCGCGGGCTTCTTCTTCGCTGCAACTTTTTTGGCCATACCTGGTGCCTCCCCCAATTCTCCGTATTCAACGGGCCGGGACATGTCTGGGGATACCCCCTGGTTTCATCCCCGGCCGTCCGACCGTGCCGACACACCGGTGTGCTGGTCTGCACGGGCGGCGCGTCTCGCCAGCGCCGGCTACCCTTCACGCTCACGCCGCGCGGCCACCTTCTGCTTTTCCCGGCGCACAGCCATTTTCTGCTTTTCGCTCAACAGCCGCGTAATCTCAGTATCGTTGTGCGCCTTTTCAGCGGCTTCGATCTCTTTCTGGATTGCCGTGCGTGCACCCGTCTTTTGGTGCCCTTCCACAAAACGAGTCAGCAGGGTCCGGCAGCCGTTCCGGTTCCAGTTCTCGTCCCCCATGGCCAGGAATGCCAACTGCTCCTGGATCGCGGCATCCTCCACGCGCTCCAAGAGCCCGGCCACACTCTCGGCAGACCCGCGCCAGCGGCTGACGATGCCCTCGCCCAGGGTTTTCATCCGCTCATTCGTGAAATACCCCAGGATGCCGCGCTCCACCACTTCCGGCAGGATCTCCGGGAACTGCAGCATCATGGCGATGATGCGCTGCTCGAAGCGCTCATCCCCTGTCGCGGGGGTCACCGCGCGGCTGGCCGTCCCGGCCGGGACCGCCGCTAGTCGCTGCCCGCTGCGGTCGGCATGTTCTTTCAGCCGCTCCAGAATAACCGCCTCGGCCAGTCCGACGCGCTCGGCCAGCTGCTTGACATAGAGCGCCCGCGCGACACTGTCGTTGACGGACATCAGGGGTGCCTGAAGATCACCGACCACGCGGATCTTGCCCTCCGTGGTGAGCCCGTGCCGGGCGACGGCGCTTTCGATCATGAAGCTGATGATGCCCGGGGCGGACTGCGCCAGCCGGTTGAACGCCTCGGCACCGAACCGGTTCATGAACGAGTCCGGGTCGTGTCCTTCCGGCAGCACCAGGATGCGGGTGTCTGCCTGGTCCTCCCGGAACACGTCCCCGCGCCGGAAATCCACGTGTTCTCTCCAAAAAATGTCGATGCAGCGTTCCGCAGAACGAATCCCGGCCACATCGGAATCGTACACCAGGACCATCCGGCCGGCATACCGAGTCAACAGCCGGATGTGGTCGGGAGTGAGCGCGGTTCCCAGCGTGGCGACGGCATTCTCGACCCCGCCCTGGTGCAGGGCGATCAGGTCGAGATAGCCCTCCACGATGAACACCGAACCCGCCGACCGGCACGTCTCCTTGGCGCGGTGCAGACCATACAGCACCTTGCGTTTGGTGTAGACGGGAGTTTCGGGGGAGTTTAAATACTTGGGCGTCGAATCGTCCATCACGCGCCCCCCGAAACCGACCACCCGGCTGCCCTCATCGAAAATGGGAAAGATAATGCGCTCCCGGAACCGATCGTAAAACCCGGAGCCGTCCTTGCGGCTGACCACCAACCCGGCCTTCTCGAGCAGCGTGGGAGCGATCTTCTTGCGGGCCATGGACCCCAGAAGGTAATCCCAGCCGGGCGGGGCAAACCCCAGTTGAAAAATTTCCAGCGTCGCCCGGGTGAACCCCCGCCGCTCCAGGTAGGCGAGCGCCTGTTTCCCCTCCGGGTGATGCCACAACGCCTGCCGGTAGCACTCGAGGGCCTGCCGGTTGACCTCGAAAAGCCGCTCGCGTTCGCTGACGCGGCGCTGCTCATCGGGCGACAGCGATCGCTCCGGGA
>JBFYWS010000068.1:0-3069 GCA_041310935.1 Desulfobacteraceae bacterium
TTTGACCGGCATGTTCGCCATGGGTGTCACCCTCATCCTAAAATCCCTGGGCCGGTTGCCCTACTAGAAGTGGAAGAGGCCGCAGGGTGAACGTTGCCTCGGGAAGCTCAACTACTGGCCGTTTTTTTGCGTTTGGAGGAAGTATAGAATCCGCACCCTTAGGGTGCGGATTCTATACAGAGCGCAGCATATCATGATCAACGTCCTCAACGCGGTCAAGAACCTGCCCGAGGTCTGCCGCAATGAATATGGAACCCCTCACGAAAGAGCCGGCGGATTGGCGGTGGCATCTCTCCGCGCGGCTTCAACCCCGAATCGGAGGAATCGGCCATGGTCCGCATGAATCGTATTGTCCAGGTTCTGCTGCTGGGAGGGCTGGTCGTGCTGCAGGGCTGCATGTTCACCACACTGCGGAACGAGCTGCGCGAGATGAAGCACGCCCGCGTCCTGACCGGCCGGGTCCTCGACCAGGTTCGGCCGGAGGCGAATGTGGTTCTGGTCCTGTACCGGCAGAGCCCCGACGGCCTCAAGATTGTGAACGGCACCCTGTTGGACTCCGCGGTTGGGAAATTCGTGGTCAAGGTGCCGATTGGCACGTTCTACCTGTTCGCCTTCGAAGACCTGGACAACGACCTGGCCTGGGACGGGACGGAGCCGAACGGCTATTACGGCATGCCCGACGCCGTCGTCGTCACGGACTCGTCCCCGGCGACCCTGGGCGGGCTCGACATCCGCCTGAACGCGTCGGCGCCCCCGCCGGGTGTCTTCCCGGAGACGGTCTCTCTCCCGGTGGAAGCGCTCGGCAGCTCGATCGTGAGGGCGGGGCAGATCGCCGATCTCGACGACCCAATCTTCTCGCTGGACTACGGGAACATGGGCTACTGGCGGCCGTTGACCTTCATTCGCGAGATCGGATTCAGCCTCTTCTTCCGGGAGCCGTTCGACCCGGGCAAGATCCCGGTGCTGTTCGTCCACGGCGCGCTGGGGACCCCGCACGGCTGGAAGGACATCGTCGACCGGTTGGACCCGGATCGTTTCCAGCCCTGGTTCTACTACTACCCTTCCGGGCTGCCGCTCGACAAGAATGCCGCGGCGCTCAACTGGATGGTCGCCGAGCTCCACCGGGAATTAGGGTTCCGGAAGCTCCACGTGGTCGCGCACAGCATGGGGGGGCTGGTCGCCCGTGACTTCATACTGAAGAATGCGTACGAGAGCCGGCTGGATGTCGTCAGGCAATTCGTCTCGATCAGCAGCCCGTGGAACGGCCACAGGCTGACCGCCAAGGGCGTGCGGCGGGCGCCCGCGGTCGTGCCGAGCTGGCACGACATGGTGCCCGACAGCCCCTTCATCCGGTTGCTCTTCGCACGCCATCTGCCCAAGTTCGTGACCTACGACCTCTTGTTCAGCTACCGGGGCGACTGCCGTTTTTTTCTCGAGAACAACGACGGGACGGTCGAGATTTCGAGCCAGCTGGACATGCGGGCGCAGCGCGAGGCCCGGCGGATCTACGGCTTCGACGAGGACCACGGCAGCATTCTGACGGGCGCCGAGGCGATCGCCCAGCTCGTTCGCCTCCTGTCGGCACCGGCCGGCTCGCCGCATTAAATCAAACGAATCCTGGGGCGGTTTGAGGTTCACATAGCGTGCCTCTATACGAACCCTGACTCTGGCAGAAGGGGATTGGGATTAACAGATCAAAGGTGCCGGTTTAAGAAATTGCAGATTTGGTTCAGGTTGGCAGGGTTGTCGGGTCAACCAAGTCTTGAGATAGTATTCGGATATCTACTGCTCTTCGGCAAATCATCGAGGCATTGCCAATTCGTGTTTGCCGCAATATGATGGTGCAGTGGAACGCCGGTCAACGTGCCATCAGCGGCGCAATCCATGCAGGGAGACCGTATGAGAACAACTCTGGTTGCAGTGGGATGTGTCGTCATTTTCATGAGTGCCGCCGTCGCCGGGGGCGCTGAGGCGCCCCGCACCGTCGCCGGCGTCACGCTCGGTCAGCCGATCCGGAATTTCGCCGGTATCGTCGTCATGGAGACCGCGCTGCCGGTGCGTTACGCGGAGAACCTCTACGAAGTGGAGACCCGGCCCATCGAGGGTTTCAAGACCGGCCTCGTCTCCTATGGTACCTGCCAGAAAGACCACCCCGTCGTGCGCATCAAGCTGAAATATGCCGATAGCAGCCGTGCATTTTTCGACGAGCTGTTCGGCCGATTTAAAAAAGCGTTCGGCGAGCCGGATGAATACCGCGGCGATCCTTTCCAAAACGTGATCGGCTGGAAATGGGCCTTCACCGACCCATCCAACAACCGGGTCAGCATGATTCTGCAGCACAACGCGTTGGATGAAGACGAAAAGATGGGCAACGCCTTGAAACTCACCCTGCAGAACGCGCTGGAGGAAGACGCGCGCTGCTACCAGAAAAAGGCGACGGACCAGGGGGCGAAATTCAAGCACCGCCGGGGGGGCCTGGCCCTGAAGCCAGGTGTTTCCGAGTGGGACCGTTATCTTCCGAAATGACGGCGGCATGACGCCCGCAAACGGAAAAGAGATCGCCTGGAACGGGATTCGGTTTGTGGTTCCGGCCGCATGGGAGCCGGGCCGGATCGGTCCCCGCCATTTGGTGATCGAATCCGACGCCGGCCCGGCCATGGAGATCAAGTGGAGCCCGGTCAAAGGGCGGTTTTCACGGCGCGCCCACCTGCGCCGGCTCTCGAAGCTGACGCTCGCCCGCGGGGCGGCCCTGCGCGAATGGACACCGCCGCAGGACTGGAAGCAGGCCCTGAACCGGTTCGAGTGCGCGGGGTTTGCCTGGGAGGCAGGCTCCGAGGCCGCCGTCGGCGCCATCCTCCACTGCCCTGCTTGCCGCACGGCGAGCGTGATCCAGTTTTTTCAGCCCCCCGGGCGACGCGGGGCCGCCGGCCAGGCGGTCGCAGTTCTGGCGAGCCTGCGGGACCATCGCGACGACGGCCGCGTGGCGTGGGCCGTCTACGACATTCGAGCCCTGCTGCCGAGCGGCTTCGCACTGGCCCGGCACCGGTTTGAGGCCGGTCGGTTCTTCCT
>JBFYWS010000075.1:0-4192 GCA_041310935.1 Desulfobacteraceae bacterium
ACTACGTTTTTGACTTGCCGGGCGTGAGCACCGGCGCTGTCGAGCGCCTCGCCGATCAGGCTGTTGATGGTCGCGAGCGCCATGGCGCTGAGCTTCCGGACGCCGTCCTTTTCGGCGCAGACAATGCGATTGATCACGTCGTCGCCGCAGGCGGCCTGGCGGTTGTGTTCGGAGGCGGCCGCCCGCACGCTGCCGTCGGCCATGTCCACGAGATAGACCACGATGGTCGTGGTGCCCACGTCGATGGCAAGCCCCAGGCAGGGCTCGCGACCGTTGCCCGGACGGACTTCCAGCAGTTCGTTGAAGCAGCGATGCCGGACGACCGACGCGGTCACATTCCAGTGCCCTTCCCGCATGGCCTCGGCGAGTTGCCGCATCACCGCCAGCCCCACGTTGAGCTTCTCGATGTCGCAGCCTTGCTGCTTGAGCCCCCGGTTCAGCCGGTCCAGGTCGCTGACGGCGTCTTCGATCGTGGGCGGCAATAGCTCGAGGGGGATTTCCTGCAGCATGGGGTCGATCTTGCTGACCAATCCCCTCAGGCGCTCGGTGGCTTCCCGGCCCATCCCGGCCACCTTCAGCTTGCGCTCGATCGCCTCCGGGGGAATGCGGACCACGGCATCGCCCCGCAACCGGCTCTGGCAGGCCAGTACATAGCGTTTTTGCTTTTCCGCATCGCTGAGAAGCGTCGTCGGTTCACTGTCGAGCTTTCCCGATTCCACCACCAGCTTGCACTTGCCGCACAGTCCCTTGCCGTTGCAGGAGGCGTTCAGGTGGACCGCTGCCGACTCGGCGGCTTCCAACAGCGTGCTTCCGGCCGGCACCTCGCTCACCTGGCCGCCCGGCTCGAAGGCCACCTTGAAGCGTGGCTGGGCCGCGGAAGCCGCTTGCTCTTTCTGCAACCGCCGCTGGCGTTTTTCGATGAACCAGATCGGGCAGGCGGAGCGGTGCTTGCAATACAGCTCCGGATCCCGGCATTTGAGACATTCGTCGCACAGCCAGACGCCGTGCTTCAGGCACTGGAAGCGCGTCTCCTTCTCCGGATGGCAGGTGCATTTTCCCATGCTGCGATCACCCCTCCTCTATGGGCGGATCACCGCCTTGCCGCCGGCGTCCGGTCAGGACTCAGGCCGCTGTAACTCCCTCGCATACATGGGGGAAACCGCTTCCGGCGCGAGCGCGACCATGGCTGGGGCTGCGGCCTGCTCGGCGGGGCCGAAGATTCGATCCGTGAATTTGACATACCAGGCGGCCGACTGCACCTGGACCACGTACGCCATGGCGATCACCAGGGCCGCGTTGGCCCCTTGAGTTCCGAAGGCGTTGATCGCAAGGGCGAGCGCAATGGACAGGTTGCGCATCACGGTCCCGTACACCAGGGCGATGGCATCCCCGCGGGGCAGCAACCGCCGGCCGACCCAGGTGCTGAGGGCGAAGTTCAGCGCGTAGATAATCATGATGGGTATAAAAATGGACAGCAGGAGCTCGGGGGACTGGTAGATCGATCCGGCCTTCAGCGCCATGGCTACAAAGACGATGCCCAGTACGCCCAGCGCCGAGAGCGCCGGGAAACGCGGGGCCATCCGTTTTTGAAACGCTTCCTGCCCGTATCGGCGCCGCAGCAGGCTTTGCGTCAGATGGCCGGCCCCCATGGGCAGAAACACGATCAGAAGGATCTGCCGGACCACCAGCATGAGATCCATGTCTATGTCGGCGCCCAGCAGCAGTTTGACATAGACAGGGGTCGCCAGCGAGCCGAGCACCAAGCCGATCACCGTCATCTTGACCGCCGCCGCCACGTTGCCCTTAGCGAATCCGGTCCACGAAATCGTCATGCCACTGGTGGGCACCAGCCCCGCCAGGAGCAGGCCGAGCGCCAGGTAGGGTTCGTTCGGGAAGAAAAGCCGGCCGATGAACAGCACGGCGAAGGGAATGATCCCGAAATTGATGGCCTGCGCCAGCCACTGGGCCTTGTCGTCCCCACGCTGGAAGACCTGGTGCAGCTTCAACGTCACCATCATCGGGTACACCATCAGGAACGTGAGCGGCACGATCGCGTGTTTGAGGGACGCGGGTTCGAAAAGGACTCCGCAGGCGAAACCCAACACCAGCATGACGGGGATGGCGATGAACAAATTTTTGTTTAATGTGATGAGCAACTTCCACATGGGAGAATCCTATCTCCTTCGTTTCGCAGTTATCGTGCAAAATGAGATAATCTTAACTTTTAAAGATTGCAATATCCTTTTCAGATCATATCCGCCAACAAAGAAACCTAAAACCATGCCAGGAAAAAACCCCGGCCCGGGGGTGCGACTCAACCCGGGCCGGGGCCCCAAGGGATTTGGGAGAGAGGAATGGAGGTAGATACTGCCAAGTTCCTCTGGTCTGAGCTTAAGCAATATCAGTGCCAGGGCTATTGGGGGGAGCCCGCCTTGTCGTCCAAATGGTAGCGTTTCATCTGACTCCAGACGCTGGTGCGCGAGATCCCCAGCTGCCGCGCCGCCTGCGACTGGTTGCCGCCGGTTTCACGCAGCGCCTGGACCAGCCGCTGTTTTTTAAGTTCATCCAGGCTGACGGCCGCCGTGGCGGGGTCGGCGGCTGCCGGCTGCGATTTTAACAGCTGGGCCGGCAGATGCTCCGGTTCGATTTGCGGGCCCGAACAGGAGACGACGGCATATTCGAAGCAACTGCGAAGCTCGCGGACGTTGCCGGGCCAACTGTATCGCATCAGAACATCGAGGGCGGCCTTGCTGATGGTGTGGATGGGTTTGCCGCTGTTCATCTGAATCCGGCGAAAGAAGGAATCCGACAGTAAAGGGATGTCTTCCACGCGCTCCCGGAGGGGTGGTATCCAGATCGGGATCACGTTGATCCGGTAGAAAAAATCCTCTCGAAACGAACCCTTTTCGATGAGCTGCGGCAGGTTGCGGTTGGTGGCGGAAATGATGCGGACATCCACCTGGATGGGCCGGTTGTCGCCGACCCGCTCCACCACTTTTTCTTCCAGGACCCGCAGGAGCTTCACCTGGGTGGACAGCGGCAGGTCGCCGATCTCGTCCAGAAAGATGTCCCCTCCGTGAGCGGCCTCGAAGCGGCCTTCGCGCTCGCGGATCGCTCCCGTGAAAGCGCCTTTGACGTGGCCGAAGAGCTCGCTTTCCAACAGCGACTCGCTCAAGGCCGCGCAGTTCACCTTGACGAAGGGCCTCTTGCTCCGGTTTCCCGCTTCATGGATCGCGCGGGCTACCGGCTCCTTGCCGGTGCCGCTCTCCCCGTAGATGATCACAGGCGCGTCCGACTGCGCCGCGTTTTCGACCAGGTCGAAGACGCGGCGCATGGCGGCCGATGCCCCAATCATCCCGTGAAAGCGGTCTTCCGCACTCAGCTCGCGGCGGAAGGTCTCGATTTGGGTTTCCTTGCTGATGAGATCGGTGATGTCGGTCATGGTTTCGACCGCGCCGGTGACGTTGCCGTCGCTGTCCTTGATGACCGATGCATTCTTCAGAATGGTGACCGTGCGGCCGTCCTTGCGGATCAGGCTGCAGCGCTGCCGGCTCAGGTTGCCCTTGCGGAACATGACGCACCAGTGGCAGCCGTTCTCCTCGCGCGCTATCTGGCAGGAGCTGCAGTTCAAAGTGGCGCAGGACTTCCCCAGAATCTCCTTGTGGGAATACCCCGTGATCTGCTCGAAGGCGCGGTTGGCCGAGACAATCGTTCCGTCGGGATCCACGATCATGACCCCGTCCTGGATCGAATCGACGACCGTCTTCCAGTACTCATTCAGGTTATGGCGGTTCATACGGTGCGGCCTGTCCACAGATTGAACATAATAGTTGTTCATCTATTTAACACCTGAACAGGAACGAAGCAAGCTCATGTTTTTTAATGGAGGCCGGTCCGGCTGCCGGTCCCAAAAAAGAATTTATATGAACCGGCCGGATAGTCAGGCATTCAGGGCCCGAAGACCGTCAGAACGCTGCCCTTCGGCTCCCTTTTTTTACCAGTTGGCATCCGCCTTGCTCATAGGCATGGCCAGTATGAACAGAGACGAACCCATAGATGTTTTCGATCTTCGCAACGCTATCGTCCCTTTCTCACTGCTGGACATTCGGCACCGTTTCAAGAAAATGCAGCCAGGCGACTCCCTGGTAGTCCTGTGGAGCGATTCCGCCGCAGCCGACGACCTTCTCCGGGT
>JBFYWS010000102.1:0-11215 GCA_041310935.1 Desulfobacteraceae bacterium
CCGTGGCGATCTTCGCTCCGTTTTTCCGTTTCAGATCCCATCGCACTTGCCTCCGGCAGAGGTAAAGGAACGCTCATGACCGGGCGCCGCGGCGGCGACCGCAAGCCCCCTTGAACCAGACCGGGGGCTAACCCTGAATTACTTTCTGCCGACTGAGCCGCGCATGAAACGACAGCGGGTGGCATTGACGCAGTGGCGAAAGTTCCCAGGCGGCATGTCCCGAACAAGCCGGCAACCGAGCCGAAAAATGGAATAACCGGATGAGAAGAAGCTGGGCAGGACCGGGATCAGTATATTTGGTTGGGATTATAAGCGATCCGCCCCAGGCTGTCAATCCAGGCCTGCGTCGCCGACACGGCCTTCCCGGACCTGCCCGGGCAAGAAATTTAGCCATGCCTGTTGACAGCAAGGCGTTTGCCATGTATCAAGGCGGGCCGGTTGCAGAAAAGTCTTGAAAAAATTTTCGAGTTCATTAATATAACCCAAATTGAGCGATTCTGTCGATGCGCATTGAGTCCCGTTGGGGTCTGCCGCAAAAACCAAAATTGGAATCGCTCAACTCAGGTATAAGAAACCTTGGGAATATAAGGAACCTCGGGCCGAGCCGCTGGTGGTGGGCGATCGACCCGGTGATGATCGTGCACGTATGATCCGATGGGAAATGGCACTATGAAAGACAAAGACCTTAAATATTTCAAGGAACTCCTCACCCGCTGGCTGGACGAGCTGTCGCGCCATGCCGACCGCACGATGACCGGCTTGAGGGAAGTCGACGAAAACCTTCCGGACCCGCTGGACCGGGCCGTTTTCGACTCCGAGCGCAACTTCACCCTGCGGATCCGCGACCGCGAAAGCATGCTGATCAAGAAAATCCGCAAATCTCTGGAAGACATCAAAGAGGGGGTGTACGGCATCTGCGAGTCCTGCGGGGAAGACATTTCCGTCGAACGCCTGAAGGCGCGGCCCGTCACCCACCACTGCATCCGCTGCAAAACTCAGATGGAGGCCATGGAGAAACAGACCGGGACCTGATGGGCGCAGCGCAGATCCGGGGAACCGCCCTGAACCATCACCGCGCGCCACCGCCGGACACCGAGCGGGCCGTGCGTCATCGTGAGCATCCATGGAGTGTTTTTATGCCATCCGCCAAACGCAGTGCTTCAAAAAAATCCGTCACGAAACCCTCCCGGGCGATCATCAGCGAAGAGCCTGAAACCGTGATCGACCACGACAAGAGCAAAGTGGAATGCGTGTGTCCGAAATGCGGCAAAAAACACATCATGAACTTTCATTGGATCGGCCGGGGCACCCCCCGGAAATATTGTCAAAGCTGCCGCGACAGCATATAGGCGCGAGCCCCGATCGGGAAACGCGACCCCCATATGTATTTCAGCCAGTATTCAATCTGAAACTCCATGCGAAGAAAGGGGACATCCATGAACAAGGCAGATCTGATCAACGAAGTGGCGAATGTCGTCAGCACCAAGAAGGAAGCTCAGGCCGCAGTGGATTGCGTTTTAGACTCCATCAGCCAAGCGCTGAAAAAGGGCGACGTGGTCACCCTGGTGGGCTTCGGGACCTTCAAGGTGGTCAAGCGCAAAGCGCGCATAGGCCGCAACCCGCAGACCGGCGCGGAAATCAAAATCAGCGCCTCCAAAGCCCCCAAGTTCGTGGCGGGCAAAGCCCTCAAGGACGCCGTCAACTAAAAACGGAATACCCCACCTGACGGCCGAAGGTCCGGTCGCCGGGGGACCTTCGGCCGTAATTCAGGGGCTGTGAAACAGTTCTGGTTTGGATCTGACGGAGAATTGATGATTCGCTCGCATTCCCCGCCGCAAGCGGCGTGGAATGCGCTCGCTTGAGCGGTTCAGGCGGGTGCCGTCGTGCTCTCGGAGGGTGCGGGGGGGTCACCCCTGCGCACGAGATACTCGACGATCCGGTTGCCCTCCCGCTCCTTGACGACCACGGTGAACGCACCGATGGCCATGTGCTGCCCCTCCTTGGGTATCCGGCCGATCAGGTTCAGGATGTACCCGGAGAAGGTGTCGTATTCCCCGGTGTCGGGTATGTTCATCAGAAGCGCGTCGTTGACCTCTTCGATCTCCGTTTTTCCCATCACCCGCCACTCGTTGGCGCTCACCCGGACGATCGGCGGATCGAACGTGTCGGTCTCGTCGATGATTTCGCCGACGATCTCCTCGAGAGCGTCCTCCAGCGTGATCAGGCCCGACACCCCGCCGTACTCATCCACCACGATGGCCATGTGCTGCTTGCGTTTTTTAAACCCCTTGAGCAGGTTGTTCAGCTTCTTGTGCTCCGGCACGAAATAGGGCTCGCGCATGATCTTGCGGACGTCCGCGGGCGGCCCGCCGGCCGACGGGTGCCGCAGCAGGTCCTTGATGTTCAAAATGCCGATGATGTGATCGATGTCGCCGTCGATGACGGGAATCCGGGTGAAGCCGGACTTGAAAAGCTCAGGCCGGTCGAGCGGTTCGTTGACATCGACGACGAACATGTCCGCCCGGGGCGTCATGATCTCGGATGCGCTCGTGTCGTCGAGCTCAAAAATGTTGTGAATCAGCTCTTTTTCTTCCTCTTTGATCTGCCCCTCCTCCTCGCCGGCTTCCACGATAGAGAGGAGCTCCGCCTCCGTGAGCTTGGGTTTTCTCTGAATCCGGACCATCATGTTGGGAATAAGGTTCAGGACCAGCACGATCGGGTAAAGCAGTTTGGAGAGCGTGTCGATCGGAACGATGACGATCCGGGCGATGAGGGTGGCGTTGCGGGCAGCGACCGACTTGGGAAAAACTTCGCCGAAAATGAGGATCACGAACGTCGCGGCGCCAATGGCGATTGCCAGCGCGTGCTCAGGCACTACGTCCAACGTGGCGGCCGTGGCCAGGGAAGCGGCCGAGATATTCACCAGGGTGTTGCCGATCCGAATGGTGGTCAGGAACCGATCCGGGTCGTTCTGCATCCGGCGAATGAGGGTGTGGACCCGGCCCGTCTCCGCACCGAGGTGAATGGTCTTGTCCGTGCTGATCGAAAACAGGGCGGTTTCGGCCGCGGAAAAGAAGGCCGAAAGCGCCACCAGGACCAGCAATATGATCATGTGATCGAACAGCATCGTCATCTCCGCATCATTATTGCCATCCGCCGCCCGGGCCGCTGCCTTTCCTCACCGCAGCGCCGCCGGCTCAAGACGAACCACCCATTGCCGGGGCGCCCAGGATCGGGCGGGAGCCTCACCGTCAGGAGAGGGAGGATTTCCATCGCTGGCGCTTGACGCTGTAGCCGGTCAGAAAACCGGAAAAGAGCACGGCGGCCCCGGCGAGAAACCAGTACAGGTAGGTCGTTTGGTAGACATCGTCGGGCTGGGTTTCGAGCGCGGCAAGCTGCTTGTTTTTTTGCTCCAACTCGGCGCTGAGCGCGTCGGTTTTCGCTTTCATGCCGACGAGATCGGAAGCCTCTTGCTTGAAGGTTTCATATTCGCTACGCAGGCTGTCGATCTGATTCTGGCCGCCGAACACCGCAGCGGCGAGCTTTTCCTTTTCGGCCTTTAGCCGGCTGTTTTCCTCCGCCAGGCCCGCCGCCTGGGCGGTCAGCGCCTTGATCTTGTCCTGCAGCTGTACGTATTGGAAGCGGCCGGGCTGGACCGTTGTCAGGTAGCGCGCGAGCACGTAGCCCTCGGCGCCGTTGGCAAGGCGCACCAGCGACCACTCCTCCCCGGACGTGATCAGCTCCACCTGCTGCCCGCTTTCCGTCACGGCGATCGACTTGTGCTCATTCCCCGGTCCGGAACGCACGGCGAGTTTGATCACGTCGGACACGTACACGGTCTCAGCCCGGGCGGTCGCCGCAACCGCCAGCAGGCACATTCCGATGGTCAGCATCCATCCGATCTTCCGCTTCATGGCCAAGCCCCCTTGATCCGCTGTGCTGTTCCCCATCACTCGAATACAATTTGACGAAACCGCATTCATAGTTTATGGTATAACTATACCAGTTTTTTGGAATAATCCAGAACGAACATACCTTTTCAAACAAGGGCGGCCTTGCGATGCGATGAACGGATCAGACGCATTCCGCCCCCCGGACAGATCCTGATCCATGATCGCTTACGATTTGCAATGCGGAAACGGGCATGCCTTCGAAGGCTGGTTCGAGGACAGCAAGGCATTCCTCAGCCAGAAGAAGAAGGGGCTGATCTCCTGCCCGATCTGCAACGACACCCAGGTTCTGCGGCTGCCCTCCACGTTCGCCATCAAGAACGCCCCGGCCGTCAAACCGAAAGAGGCCGGCCCCCGTGACGAAGCGATGTGGGCGCAGTTCGGAAAACAGCTCGGCGAATTCGTCAAAAAAAATTTCGACGACGTGGGCTGCGACTTCTCCAAGGAAGCCCTGAAGATCCACTACGGCGCCACGGAACCACGCAACATCCGCGGCGTCAGCACCCAAGCCGAGGAAAAGACCCTCCAGCAGGAGGGGGTCCAGTTTTTCAAAATCCCCATGCCCGCGCCCCCCGATACCGACTCCTGACCGCCGGCATCCCCCGATCGACAACATGGATGGGCTCGCCATCAGGGCGCTTTCAGGCCAACCGGCCCTGCACCCCCGCACTGCGTGATCCAAAGGGCGGCCTCCCGCAAATCATCCGCGACGAAATCCGGACACAGGTTGCGGGCGGCAAGCACGCGCTCGGCCTCGCCGCCGTTGCCGGTCCTGACCAGGACGGCTCGCGGCACGCCCGCGTTCCGGGCGCATTCGATGTCTTTGACACTGTCGCCGACCATCACGGCGGTGGCAAAGTCGATCCGGTGTTTGCTCCGAGCCGCGGTGAGCAGGCCGGGCCGGGGCTTGCGGCATGGGCAGTCCTCGGTGGGCAGGTGGGGGCAGACCAGAATGTCGTGAATGAAGCCGCCGTGCGCCTGCACCGCCGCACACATGCGGTGGTGGATCTCGACGAGGGTCTCCGGGGTGAAAAGCCCGCGGTGCAGGCCGGATTGGTTGGTGACGACGATGGGGCTGAAACCGCACCCGGCCAAGTGGCGCAGCGCCTCCAGGCTTCCGGGCAGGAATTCGAATTCCTCCGCGCGCTTGATGTAGTCCGGGGAATCCCGGTTGATCACGCCGTCGCGGTCTAAAAAAACCACCCGTTGCAGCATGGCGCTGATCACCCGCTC
Organism: Desulfobacteraceae bacterium; assembly: GCA_041310935.1. Classification (GTDB taxonomy): domain Bacteria; phylum Desulfobacterota; class Desulfobacteria; order Desulfobacterales; family SpSt-501; genus SpSt-501. The sequence goes on from JBFYWS010000102.1 coordinate 5,184, forward strand.
CTACTCGGCCACCGCGAAGGCGTCCGGGAACCCGTTGCGCATGAGCTGCTCTTCATAGGCCGATGCCTCCGCGAGCGATATGCATTTCCCCACCCGGACCCGGTAAAACAACCGGTCGCCGCGGTCGAAGGTGACGATGTGGGCGTTGCCGAAGCGCGGGTTGAGCTCGGCCCTCAGCCGCTCCGCATTTTCCCGGCTGGCGAAGGAACCGACCTGGAAGGTGAAGTTGCCCGAGTAGAGGTCCACCGGGCTGCCGGGCGCCGCACCCACCGCCACGACTTCCACCGGTGCGGTGCCCGGCCCGACCACTCCAAGCTGCTGGGCGGCCGCGTACGACAGGTCGATGATGCGCTCGCGCTCGCGCACGAAGGGGCCGCGGTCGTTGATGCGGACCTCGATGGTGCGGTTGTTTTCCAATTGCCGCACCCGCACCAGGGTGCCGATGGGCAGCGTCCGGTGGGCCGCGGTCATGGCGTGCATGTCGTATATCTCGCCGCTGGAGGCCCGCTTGCCGTGGAAATCCGGGCCGTACCAGGAGGCAAGCCCCTGCTGGCGGAACCCCTTCGCGTCCGGAATCGGCTGGTACCACTTGCCCAGGGCCTTGTAGGGCCGCGGCTGGCCGGGCGCGCTTTCCGGCGGGGCCTCCGTCCGAGGTGGCGGCGGCAGGGGCGCGGATGTCGGCGGCGCCGGGTGGGTACGCGCCGCACAGCCGTGCAGGACGGCGAGCAGCATCGCCACGGCGGCAACCCCCGCGAGGAGCCGGCATCTGCTTTTCAACTGGGCGCTGGTCATGGAGAAAAAATAGCACCTCGCCGTTTCTTTGTAAACCCGGCCCGCATGCGGATCCTCTTTGCCCTCTGATCGGAATTGCCGTATGATACCCGCACGGCGTTGATTCCACCCATGCCGGAACCCCTTGCAAGGAATCGATCGGCATTCCGACCATGGCTGCACAACCGGCAGAACCGCATCTCTCCCGACCGGCCATCGCCTTCCAGTATTTTATCTACTTCGGCGTGATGGGGCTCTACCTGCCGTATTTCAACCTCTACTGCTACCACCTGGGGTTTTCCGGTTTTCACATCGGTGTCTTGTCCGCCCTGCGGGCGGTCACCATGGTGGTCTTCCCCCTGGCGTGGGGCATCGTGGCCGACCGGACGAACACCCGGCGCCCCCTGTACATCCTGTGCAACGTTCTCAGCGCGGCGATCTGGGCCGCTTTTCTGTTCACGGAGGAGTTTGCCCTCATGGCCGTCATCACGGTGGCCTACGGCACGTTCTACACCCCGATCATCTCGTTCCTGGAAGCCTTCACCATGGAGGTTTTAGGCCGCGAGAAAAAAAGCTACGGCAGAATCCGGGTCTGGGGGTCACTCGCCTTCATAGCGGTCGTGCTGGTCTTCGGCAGGCTCATCGATGTGCTCTCCGTCCGGCTGATCATTCCCGCCATTCTGGCCGGTTCGCTGATGCTGGCGCTCATCTCCTTCAGCGTCCCCCGCGCCCGGGGTGCGGACAAGGCCCGGTTCACCCGCGGGGCGGGTGTCCTGCTCCAGCGGCAATCGCTTGCCTTCATTTTCTGTGCCTTCCTGATGCTGGTGAGCCATGGAGCGTATTACGGTTTTTTTTCGATCCACCTGGAGCAACTGGGCTATTCGAACACCTTCATCGGGCTGAGTTGGGCCCTGGCCTCCGCGGCCGAGATCGTGGTCATGGTCTTTTCAAACGCCCTCTTCAGCCGCATCTCCCTGGAACGGGCCATCGGGCTCTCCTTCGCCGCGGCCGTCCTGCGCTGGGCGGTCCTGGGGTGGGTGACCGCTCCCGTCGGGATCCTCCTCGCCCAGATGTTGCACGCGCTGACCTACGGGGTCTTTCACATGGCGAGCATCCTCTACATCGATCGCCTCGTCCCCTCCGCCGCCAAGACCCTGGGCCAGGCGGTGAACAACGCCCTGACCTACGGCCTCGGGCTGATGGTGGGTTTCTTCCTCAACGGCGCCCTGTACGGAATCATCGGATCGGCCGGGCTTTTCAAGCTGAGCAGCTTCATCGCCCTGGCGGGCGGGGTGCTGTTGGCGTGGTTCCATGGGGCCGCCCGCCCGGACGCTCAGCGGTAGAGCTCGCAGGGGGTTGTCACGGGAGACCGGGCCCACGCGGCCGCCGCTTCCGCCCCGCCGCGAGCCTCAGGGGGTATAGCTCCAATCACGGTGGCTGAAAAGCCGGGCGGCCGGCGTCAGGGCAAAGATGGCGTCCGCGGCCAGCAGCACCCCGGCGCTGGTCCAGGTGAACTTCTCCTCGGGCCACAGCCGCAGGTCGGGGACCGTGAAACCGGCCCAGTACGAGCCGTCGTCAAAGCGTCGATCGCTGATCCAGCTGAAGACAATCCGCGCCTGGTCGCGGCGTCCCATGCCCGCGAGCGCCAGGGCCAGTTCCGAGGTTTCGGCGATGGTCACCCACGGCTGGTCGGAAACGCAGCGCACCCCCAGGCCTTCCACCACGAACTTGCGCCAGCCCCGCTCGATCCGCCGCTCGGCCTCAGGGCCCGTGACCGCACCCGCCAGCACCGGGTAGAACCAGTCCATGGAGAAGCGTGACTTGGTCATGTTGAACAGGTGCGGTTTGAAGCGGATGGCCGCGCCGAGCTTTTCCATGGCCGATTCCCAGCCGGGCCGGGACCGGCCGAGAACCTGCGCGATGGCCAGAGCGCACTTGATGCTCATGAAGACGGAGCTCGAGCCGGTGAGCAGGGCCATGCGGTCGACCTGCCCCGCGGGGCTGAGGGCCCAGTGGATCTCCCCCTGGGGCGCCTGCAGGCTCAGCGCGAAATCGACGGCGGCCGCAACGGTCGGCCACAGCGTGGCGAGAAAGGCGGCGTCACGAGTCACCAGATAGTGGTGATAGGCCCCAACGGCGACGTAGGCGCTCATGTTGGCGTCGCGCGTGCGGTCCGATGGGCGACCCTGCACGTAGGCGCTGTACCAGCTCCCGTCCTCCAACTGAATGCCGGCCAGCCATTCGAAGGCCCGCCGGGCCTCGGGCAAGCAGCCGCCGACGGCCAGCCCCATGGCGCATTCCACGTGGTCCCACGGGTCGGTCTTCTGGCCGTCGCCCCAGGGAATTTCTCCGCTGGCCCGCTGGGCCCGGACAATCGTCGCCGCGGCCGCTTCGATGTCGATGCAAAGTTCCGGCGCCGGCCGGCTGGTGTGGAGTTCACGTTCCATGATCCGCTCTTCCATCGGTGAAATGGGCGAACCATACCGGGGAATGATTCAAGAAGCAAGGGTCGCGCCGGGACCCCGCGGCGGCTTGACTTTGCCGCCGAGCTCGTTTAAGAGATTGACCATCGCCCAGCCTCCGGCGAACCCGTGACCGCCTTCTTCCGTTGCGGCGTCGTACACTGATCTCAACCTCTCTGCGCTTCCGGGAAGCCCGCAACATGGCCGGGCGAAGCGGCTCCGTGAAACACCCGGGCCGCCCGTCGTCATCACGGCGCAAGCGTTTTCACCAGAGGCCCAACGGTCTCAATGCTCCTGTCCGCCGGGAGACGCATCAGACTTCCGTGCGATCATGCCCACCCCTAACCGCCAAGGAGGATTCTATGGCCGACAGCATCTACAAAGTCATCGAACTGATCGGAACCAGCCCCAAGTCCTGGGAAGACGCGGCCATGAGCGCCGTGAACACCGCTTCGAAAAGCCTCAGGGACCTGCGCGTGGCCGAGGTCACCAAAATGGACCTGAAGATCGAAAAGGGCAAGGTGGTCGCCTTCCGCGCAAGGGTCAGCCTCTCCTTCAAGTATCAGAAAGGCGATTGAAAGCGGTTCCATAACCCCATCTCAGGCCCGATGGCGGTGTTGCCCTGCGGGACGCCTTGCCCTCGGGCCTGATCTGACCTTTCTCCAAAATCCCCCCAGCCCCCGTTGATAGAGGGGTCGAAGGGGGATCTCTTTTTGCGGGAGTATTTAAGGACACACCGGATAGGAGGAACGATGCCCGAAAAGGCCTTCCAGGATTTTTACCCGGACGACGTGAGCCACTGCTATGGGTGCGGCCGCCTGAACGCCCAGGGCCTGCAGATCAAGAGTTTCTGGGACGGGGCGGAAAGCGTATGTCATTTCCGCCCCCGGCCGTATCACACCGCGCTGCCCGGCTATGTCTACGGCGGGCTCATCGCCTCGCTCATCGACTGCCACGCCACGGGCACGGCCGCCGCCGCCCGGCACCGCGAAGAAGAGCGGGCCATGGGCACCGATCCCCCGCTGCGCTTCGTGACCGCCTCGCTGCACGTGGACTACCTGGCCCCGACGCCGATCGACACCGTGCTCGAACTGCGGGGCCGCGTGCGGGAAATCAAGGGGCGCAAGGTTTCGGTCGCCGTAACCCTCTCGGCTGACGGCAGCCTGTGCGCGCGGGGGGACGTGGTGGCCGTGCAGATGCCGCCGGATTGGGTGGAAAAGCTCAAGTTGAAGGGTTCAAGGGGCCCAGGGGTCAAGGGGTCGAGCGAAAAACTTCCTGATTCGGAATAAACCAACCATTTCCTGATGCAATGGCGGATTCGCTGCAGGCTCCCGTGAGCATGGAAACATCGGGTCTGTGATTTCCCCCACGTGACCCCTGGACCACTGGAAGCTTTGAACCCTTATTTTTTCTGTGCCTTCCCCATAATGTGCGTGGCGTGGCCGAAAAAGAGCTCGGCGGCTTCGCCCTCGGTCTCCGAGAGCGTGGGATGGGGGTGCATGCTGGCAGCCATGTCCTCGGCGAGTGCGCCCATCTCGATGGCGAGAACCCCCTCCGAGATCAGTCCTTCCGTGTCGCGGCCGGTGATGCCGACGCCAAGGATCCTTCCGGATTCGGCGTCGGCGATGATCTTGGTCAACCCTTCGGCCGCGCCCATGGTGGTGGCGCGCCCGGAGAATTTCCACGGAAACCGCTGCACTTTGACGGGCAGGTTCTCACGCCGTGCCTGATCCTCGGTGATGCCGCACCAGGCGATCTGGGGGTCTGTGTAGACCACGGCCGGGATGGCGCGCACGTCGAAGGCAGAGGGTTTGCCGGCGATCACTTCGGCGGCTACCTTGCCTTCGAAGCTGGCCTTGTGGGCGAGCATCATGCCGCCGACGACATCGCCGACGGCGAAGATGCGGGGGTCCGCCGTGCGCTGCTGTCCGTCCACCTGGATGAACCCCTTGGCGTCCAGCTGAACGGCCGTGTGCGCAAGCCCCAGCCCCTGGGTGGCGGGTTTGCGCCCGATGGCCACCAGCACGCGGTCGAAGCGCTGCTCGGGGGCGACGCCCGCGCCCTCCAGGCTCACCGCCACCCCGGTCGCATCCTCCTGCAGGCGTTTGACGCGGGTGTTCAACCAGATGTCGGAAAAAATGGTCTTCAAGCGCTGCTGCAGGGGATCGACCAGATCCGCGTCCACACCCGGCAGGAGTCGGTCGGCCAGCTCCACGAGACTCACCCGGCTGCCGAGGGCGGCGTACACCGTACCCAGCTCGAGCCCGACATACCCGCCCCCCAGGATGAGCAGCGAAGCCGGTATGTCCGCGAGCGCGAGCGCGCCGGTGGAACTCATGACCCGGTGGCCGGCGCTGAACTCCGTGCCGGGAAAGGGGATGGGACGGGAGCCGCTGGCGATGATGGCATGCCGGAAGCGGATGCGGCTGATCTCGGCGTCGTGCAGCCGCACGCTCTCGGAGGAGTCGAACTCGGCCCGCCCGCTGAGGAGCTGAACCCCGCGGCGTTTGGTCAGGCTCATCAGGCCGCCGGCCATCTTTTCGATCACCTCCGCCTTCCAGCGCCGCAGGCCCGCCAGGTCGACCCGCGGGGGATCGAAGGTGACGCCCATGGACGTGGCCCGGGCGGCATCGAAGATCAGCTCGGAGAGAAACAGAAAGGTCTTCGACGGAATGCAGCCCGTGTAGAGGCAGACGCCGCCCGGCCGGGGAGCCGTATCCACCAGGGTCACGTCCAGGCCGAGATCGGCGGCGCGGAACGCGGCGGCATACCCGCCGGGCCCGCTGCCGATCACCAGCA